>NZ_JBHZPF010000054.1:0-33219 GCF_042787975.1 Peribacillus sp. YIM B13482 | reverse complement strand
AGTATCGAATGAGAATCGTCTTTTTTTAATTTGATTTACCGTACTAGTTAGAAAAACGTGAGTTTTTCAGCAGCCTCAATTTTATGGACCCGCTTTTATTATATCCATTCCAAAATTTCAATCCGATTGCCGAAGGGATCGGATATATAGATGCGGTTCGCCCCAGGTAACCTTTTGTCTTCTGTAAAAGAAACACGATTAGTTATTAAATGTTGTTTAAAGTCTCTAAGATTTTCTACTTCAAGCGCTGGATGGGCTTTTCTCGCGGGAATGAACTGATCTTCCGTTCCAACATGAATTTTGATCGATCCTGATTCGAACCATACTCCGCCATTTGACTTTAAGGATGCAGGCTTATCCACTTCCTGAAACATTAGAATCTCATTGAAAAACTTCCTTGATTGGTCCTCGGTATTTTTGGGAGATGCTAATTGGAAATGATCGATTGCTTTAAAAACGAAACCCATTTTTCCCCACCCTCCCTTAGCTACTTATATATCCAATATTAAAATAAAAAAATCAATAAAAATAGCTTATTTTTTAATTCATCATCGATCGGTTTTGCTTATCGTTGGTTCTTGATTCGTTTATTAAAGCATAAATGTCATGTTTATGGGTAAAGGAGTGGACGTACATGCTGAAGAAAAACACCTTAAAAACAACTAAAAGGGATGATATGATTGATGTTACGGCAGAAGTACAGGCATTCATCAATGAAAACGGGATACAACAGGGGTTAGCTCTTATATATTGTCCTCATACGACAGCAGGGATCACAATTAATGAAAATGCAGATCCCGATGTCAAAAAGGATATGCTAAGAAGATTGGATGAGCAATACCCATGGAATCATACATTGGATTTACATAAGGAAGGAAACACGGCTGCCCATTTGAAATCAAGTACGGTTGGTTCTTCACAACAGGTGATCATCCATAAGGGAAGTTTAATTCTTGGTACATGGCAAGGGATATATTTTTGTGAATTCGATGGTCCCAGAGATAGGCAATATTTTATTAAATTATGTGTCGACCGCTAAAATGGAAGGTATATACTGGAAGAAGTAGGAGGAAGAGGAGTGGACGATGTTTGGATTGAAGGAAGAAAAGTAATATTGAGGAACGTTAAACAAGCCGATTTAAAACGTTTATGGAGCCTGAAATATGGAGAAGTCAATCCAGAATGGAAAAAGTGGGATGCACCTTACTATCCTCTTGAACTCATGGATTACCATACGTATATCGATAAAGAAACGAAGCACAGAACCAATGATGGGAAAATGGGGGCTTACTCCGAGCTATTAATGGAAAAAAACGATCAAATAATAGGTTCGGTTGTATATTACTGGGAACATGAACTCTCACGTTGGCTGGAAATAGGGATTACGATTTTTGAGCCAAAGTATTGGAATGGCGGGTATGGAACAGAAGCGTTAATGATGTTCATAGACTATTTATTCGAAAACTTGGAGATTGAACGGGTTGGACTGACGACATGGTCAGGTAATGAACGTATGATGGCTGTTGGGGAAAAGGTAGGCATGCAAATAGAGGGAAGAATGAGAAAATGCCGTTATTATGATGGTTATTATTATGATTCAATCAGAATGGGTATACTACGTGAGGAATGGAATGGGAATCTTTAAAATTTCTAAGTTAATTGACCCGTGAAAATTTTTCCTTGATTTCCTTGGGAAAAATTTAGCACTGTTTTCTCCCATATGGTCTGTTATCCTAGGAAGATGCTTAACGAGGAGGTTACAAGATGAAATTATCAGTATTAATAACCGTGATAATGACTCTAAGTGTCATCGTACTTGGGATAGCTATTCCTAAGGGAACGACCAGTATAGCTTCTGATGGAGCAACCAAACATGTCATTAAACAAGGTGAATCAATATGGGATATTGCGAAGCAGTATGGTGTCCCAATCAAAAAGTTAAAAGAAGTCAATAATAATGTAAATAATGTTGCCGAACCTGGTAAAACATTGATTATTCCACATGTAATGAATGAAAAAGATAAAGAATTATTAGCAAGGCTTGTGCATGCAGAAGCCAAAGGGGAGCCTTATAGAGGAAAGGTAGAGGTGGCAGGAGTAGTTTTGAATCGCCTCGATAGCAAAGAATTCCCTGATACGGTCCGGGAAGTAATCTATCAAAAAAACCAATTCTCGCCCGTTGCTGATGGCAGTATAAACAAAGCAGCCGGAGATGATGCCAAGAAGGCTGTCAATGAAGCATTGGCGATTCATGGCTACACAAATGATGCCTTGTATTTTTGGAATCCCAGTATTTCGGACAGCAAATGGATGAAGCAATTGGAGGTAATCAAAATCATCGGTGGCCACCATTTTGCCATATAAACTACATTTCAAGAACCGGTCTCACCAACAAAGGGAGGCCGGTTTTTCATGTTTAAAACTAACTCTTAAATGATTTCAGCCCACATCTCGCGGGGATTCAGTTCATAAATGCTGTTTTCCCGGTACATGATGCCTCCGATAATGAGTTCACGTCTTATCGTTGCGTAATCATCATGGAATGACTGGATGAATTCATTCAGTTCTTTTTCTGGATATTTACGTCCCTTTTCCAAGAGGCCTGCAATATGATGAAGAACGATCATTTTCTTCTTTCTTTGTGCTGGTATGGTTTTTAGTCGACCATCTTGTGTAAAGAAGTTTTCAAGGATCTTTTTATGCTCTAAAATCAGCTTTTGTTTATCCAATTTACTGGAGTCCCCCTTATTTGAAATGATTTTAGGTAATGCTGAAGAATAATGCTCTAGGACATCTTCGTTCAAAAAATAATATACCGTATTTTTTTCTCTCCGATCCTTCACTAAATTAATGTCCTTCAATTTCATTAAATGGTGTGAAATGGTTGGGGCAGTCAATTTTAATATTCCCGCAAGAGCCTGTCCGTGTTTTGGACCGTTTGCCAGAATGGATATAATCCTAATCCTAGTCACATCACCAATCGTTTTATGGAAAGCGACCAACTTTTCTAATTGCACCTTTATCCCCCTCACTAATTAGATTATTATCTAATTAGATAATAATCTAATTAGTGGTGATAATCAAGCTATATTCACTTTTCTATATTGCTTGGAAAATATGATGTATAATTTAGGAGAATGTTGAAAATTTTTATCTAGATAAAGGAGCTGTAACATGGCTAATACACATGTTTATACAAAAAAAGAAGAAGTGGTCAATGCGATAACCCATGGTGTTGGTGTTTTGTTGAGTATCGCCGCTCTTGTGTTTTTAATAATATTCTCAGTCCAAAAAGGATCGCCTTGGGATGTAGTCATTTCAGTCATCTATGGCGCTTCCATGCTTCTTTTATATGTCTCATCCACTTTAGTGCATAGTTTTCCAGAGGGGAAAACAAAGGATATATTCGAAATCTTTGATCATTCAGCCATATATATATTCATTGCAGGAACATACACGCCCATCATGGTCCTTGTGATTCAAGGCTCACTAGGCTGGACATTGCTTGGAATAATTTGGGGAGTTGCAATCATCGGCGTCGTCTTCAAAGCTTTCTATGTTAAAAGGTTCCTATTCCTTTCGACGCTTCTTTATATTGCGATGGGGTGGATGATCGTCATCGTTTGGGGACCTCTTACAGCAGCGATGCCCTCAGAAGGTATCCAGTTACTGATAGCAGGGGGCTTGCTTTATACGTTTGGAGCTATCTTTTATGTATGGCGCGGTTTTCCGTTTCATCACGCCGTCTGGCATGTTTTTGTGCTTGGGGGTTCTGCCACCCATTTTTTTGCTGTATTATTTTACATCCTTCCACTATGATCATTTCTAGTGATTCTTTAACTTGATCGATCTTATGATACCTGAAAGATTCCTGAAGTTTTGAATGCCCCCTTTTAGGTAATCAATAAGTATACAGATGATTAGGGAGGAATGACTAATAATGAGAAAATCAATCAAAATATTATCTGTTCCGTTTGCCGCTATGCTTGTTTTGGCCGGGTGTGGGGGAGAAAACGATGAAGTGAAAAATCCACCGGTTAAGGAGAATGAAAATCAAGCGGAAACAAATCCTGAAACAAGAACGGATAATAATGAAAAGCTGCCTTTCACTTTCAAGGATTTTCAATTAGAAGTTGATTATGTTGGAACTGATAACGAGTACGAAGCTGAATATGATACCATGGGAGCCCAAACAGAAGCTTCAATCGAGGATAAATCAAACAAACATGAAGTTCACGGTGATGAAGCAATGAAAGAATTAACACCGATTTTAGAAAAATTGACATTCACCAAAGATTCAATAGATGAACAAGTCGTTCAAGAAGTGACAAGTGTTTTTGATTTGAAGGATGCCTATGAAGAATTCGATTTAGAGGTCGTGTTCGATGATGGTACGAAAAAAGAATATAAAGTGAATAATAAATAACTAAATCCATTTATTATATTTTCTTAAGTTATAAATGGTAGCCTTTTCACGATTCTTCAATAGTTGTCAAATTGCGGTAACTATAGTAAAATGATTACGGTTAGCAAAGGGGATAACATATATTTGCTTTTCATATTCGGACTTATGGGGATAGGACCGTAATAAATACTTGTAAAAAAAGAGTCTTTTTCTAAGATTCTTTTTTTGTGCAAGTGATAGAAAATGATGGCTGAAAAAGTAACAAGATGAAAGAGAGGGTACCGCAAGCGGCACCCTCTCTTTCATTTACCCATTTGCATCATTGGGAAAGTGGTGTATTTTTTTTTGGGAGCATATTAGCTGATGCTAACCTTGAACGGATCGTAATCCCAAGCCAAGATGCAAGGAATGCTTTTAAAATGCCTACGATTATAAATGGGGCAAAACCGCTGGAAAATGCAACTGTCCATGATAATGAGCTCATATATTTCAACCAAATCGTACCGATGATCAACGTTATGAACATCCCGATTATATTTGCAAGGAAAGCCATTGCAACTGAGAAACGTGTTTTTTCCAATATCAGCCCGGTAATATAAACTGTCGGGATATAGGATAATAAATAACCGCCAGTCGGACCGAATATCTTAGCTAGTCCTCCAGACATTTCAGCGAACACTGGTACTCCTGCAGCTCCTATGAACAAGTATAATAAAACGGAAGAGGTTCCATAACGTGAACCTAGTATAGTGGCTGCCAGCCCAACAGCTAGAGTCTGTCCTGTAATCGGTACTAACGGCAGTGGAATTGTAATTTGGGCAAGGATCCCTATAAGTGCAGCAAATAAGGCTGTAACCATCATCATTCTTAATTTCTCGTGACTTTCCCTCATCGTGCTTCCCCCTATTGTAAACCTGGTTATCAAACGAGTTAACATATAAAGAATTTTAATATGATAAGTAAACACTGTCAATGATATTATGAATTTTATTTTATAAGGGCCTAGTTGTTGCCCAGGTTCGTAAAACTTGGAAAAAAAATGAAACTTTCTGTAACGTCATTCGTATTAATGGTAAGTGAAGTAAATGGGGGGGATCATTGCCATATGTCTTTCAAAAGGTAGTTAAAACGCTTATCCTAGGTCTTAATAGTAGTAAGCGGTAAAGAAAAATCAAATTAAAAGGATGAAAGAGATGGAGTTATTTGGAGTTCCATTAGAAACAGTCTATTTATATGGATTAATTATATTCGGGGGGCTAACATTCCTATTTATCTTGTTTAATGATATATTTTCTGGCCTAGAATTACCGGATATATTAAATCCAACCCTCATTTTTAGTTTTTTGACCGTATTTTTTTCGAGTGGGTTTTTGCTTGAATCGCTTACAGGACTTAATGATGTGATGATTGCCGTGATTTCCCTGCTCATTTCATTTACAATCGTCACCCTATTGAATGTATTTGTGTTGATTCCCATCTCATCGGCGGAGGAAAGCTTAACGTTTCATGACAATGACCTGAGAGGCAGGGTTGGCAGGGTTCTGACATCAGTCCCGGTTGATGGGTTTGGGGAAGTCTTAATCGAAAGCATCAGCGGGAGCATTGCGAAGACTGCGGCCAGTTATAAGAATGAAGGAATTGTTTCGGATACAAAAGTCTTGATCATCGAAGTTAAAAATGGGGTTGTCTATGTCATGCCCCATGAGAATGAATAAGAGGTAGGAGGTCATTTATGTTTAGTTTAATTTGGATTGTTGTCGCCATTGTTGCATTTTTATTAATCGCACTTATTGCTGTGTTTGTTACGAAATACCGTACTGCTGGTCCTGATGAGGCCTTGATAGTGACTGGAAGTTACTTGGGCAGCAAGAATGTCCACATCGACGAATCAGGAAATAAAATTAAAATCGTCCGCGGTGGAGGTGCTTTCGTTTTGCCAGTGTTCCAACAAGCGGAACCATTGAGCTTGTTGTCAAGCAAACTTGAGGTCTCGACTCCTGAAGTATATACAGAACAAGGTGTTCCTGTCATGGCTGATGGTGTATCGATCATCAAGATTGGCGGTTCAATCACCGATATCGCCACAGCAGCAGAGCAATTCCTTGGTAAATCGAAAGATGACCGTGAACAGGAAGCGCGGGAAGTATTGGAAGGACATCTTCGCTCAATCCTTGGTTCGATGACAGTCGAGGAAATTTATAAAAACCGTGAAAAGTTTTCCCAGGAAGTACAGAGGGTAGCCTCGCAGGATTTGGCTAAAATGGGACTCATCATCGTATCGTTCACGATTAAAGATGTTCGTGACAAAAATGGATATCTTGAATCTCTAGGTAAGCCAAGGATTGCTCAAGTGAAAAGGGATGCCGATATAGCTACCGCCGATGCCGAGAAAGAAACGCGAATCAAGCGAGCCGAAGCTTCGAAGGAAGCCCAGCGTGCCGAACTTGAAAGGGCAACAGAAATAGCCGAAGCCGAAAAAATCAACAAGCTAAAGGTTGCGGAATTCCGTCGTGAGCAGGATATTGCCAAGGCACGTGCAGACCAAGCTTACGATCTTGAAACTGCCAGATCTAAACAGGATGTAACCGAACAGGAAATGCAAATCAGGATCATCGAACGGCAAAAGCAGATTGAGCTGGAAGAAAAAGAAATCCTTCGCCGTGAAAAGCAATATGATTCAGAAGTGAAGAAAAAGGCGGATGCCGATCGTTATGCGGTAGAGCAGGCAGCTTCCGCAAACAAAATGAAACAGATTACAGAAGCGGATGCCGATAAGTATAAAATTGAAGCCATGGCCAAAGCGGAAGCGGAACGTGTTCGAATGGACGGTCTTGCTAAAGCGGACGCCCAAAGGGCACAAGGTACGACAGAAGCGGAAATCATCAGGTTAAAAGGGGTAGCAGAAGCAGAAGCCAAGCAGAAAATAGCTGAAGCTTTTGAACAGTTCGGGCAAGCCGCCGTAATGGACATGATTTTGAAAATGCTGCCTGAATATGCAAAACAAGTTGCTAGCCCGCTTAGTAATATAGACAAAATCACTGTAGTGGACACAGGCGGAAGCGGTGCGAATGGCGGGGCTAATAAAGTGACAGGATATGCAACGGATTTAATGGCAACATTGCAAGAGTCATTAAAGGCATCTTCGGGAATTGATGTCAAAGACTTGCTTGAGAATTTCTCAGGAAAACGAAATTTACCATTCACCACCATCAGGCAAGAGAATGTCGAAGCGAGCATGAATATGGCAGCAAGCAAGGAAGAGTAACGGTGAAGAATAAATGAAAAAAGGTAAGGGCACAAATATGCTCTTACCTTTTTTTGAATAGGAGAATATTTTATTTCCTATACTAAAGGGACAAAAAGAACATTTAATTTTTATTATGATAAGGCTTCTTATGGAGCACCTATGGTTAGTGGAAAAGCGATTTTTCACCCTTGTCAAAAGCCAGTTGCTGTTCTCGAAAAAATAATTGCAACTCATACATATCCACCTATGATTATACAAAAAATTGAAATTTTATCCAACTCAGACGAGAATTTAATGCCGATTCACTTAAAATTCATTTTTTTCATGGATTTTTACCATTTCCTAGCCCACTCCAATTTACCTAAAATATTCCAATGTTCAAACTTTCACAAATTGTTCACAACAACAATGAAAACGCTTACGATTTTCATTGTATAATATACATATCCTAATTGATTTCATAGTATTGCACCACTTATCATACAATTTTAATAAATAATTGAATAGACAGAAGGGAGATAATCAGATGATCTTGAAATCGTTGAAAAAAAAGGGCATAACGACCATCATTTATTATAAAGAAGGAGTATTAAAAACATGCAAGGGTCAATTGCATAAACTTAACCTTAATGAACAAACTCTTTCCTTAAAAGATGAAAATCAAAAGATTTTCTCTATTCGTTTATCTCGTATTATGGAAATCTATTAATTTAACATATTAAAATTACAAAACATTTATTAATCCCGAATCTTTAGTATATTACTAGAGGTTCTTTTTTCATATATGGAAAGCTGGTCAGTTTAGAATTCCTGTAGTTAGTAATTTTTCAGTTTTGAAAAAAATAGGGCCCCTCATTTCCAGGTTGATAAAAGTTTTTATACTTTATAGATGGCAGTATCCTTCGTGCGGAATTCCTCAATATGGCGTTCGTAAGAAAGTATGGGTGCGAATAACTATGGAATGTATGGAGTGATTACATAAAAAATTAATATTTTAAGAGATAATTTGGGGTTTTGTTTACCCAGGAAATAATCGTCTTTAATGTATAGTTTTATATAATTACCCAAATTAAAACCAATTCATTTTACATGAGCAGAGTAGTTGGGTTTCGTTCTTATTTAATTCCAATCACTAATCTAGTTCCTACAGCTTCAGTAATAATGGATGTCAGATTATTAATTTTGAGATTACGTACGTTCAATAAAAGCCTAATTGCTTCACTGAAGAAATTGGACTATCAAAGAATCGTTAAAATTAACGATACGGCGAAGACGTTTAATTGTTTCATTAAACTTTAAAGTGGTAAATAGATAGTATCAAACTAGCAGGGAGGTATTAAAATGAGAGTTCTGGTAATAGGAACAGAGGACATGACCGGAGAGCACGTTGTAAAACAGCTGGCAGACAGGCACCATAACCCGGTAGCACTGGTAGGAGCAGAAAATAAAGTTGAGGAAATGGTTAAACTTGGAGCACGAGATGTAGTTTCTTTGGAAAAAAGGGATTTTTCCAGTGCTTTTTCAGGCTGTGAAGCAGTGATCTACCTGAGTGGCGCCAGTCCCCGGACTGGGGAGGGCAAACCAATACTGGTTGACCATCAGTCAGTAATAGACTCAGTTAAGGCTGCTAAGAAACATGGGGTGAAGCGCTTTGTTTTGATGAACACCATGCGAGCAAAAGAAATGGAGAGCTTAGATTCTAGTACAAACGGTGTCAAGTACCACTCAGAAGAGCTATTAAGACAGGAAAAGCTTACATATACGGTCATACGGACAAGTATGCCTGTTGATAAGCCGGGAATAGGTAAAGTTGAAGCTGGACCATCAATTGTGCATGACAAAGGCGAGATACCAAAGGAGGATATTGCTTCTGTATTGGTCAAAGCGCTGGATACTAAAGAAGTATATAATAAAACGTTCCATGTAACTTCTGGAGAAATTCTGATTGATGAAGCACTCCAAAGATTATAGATTACTCGAGTAACTTGCACAAAAAATAAGAAGCGAAGGGTGATAAAATGTCCAAATTAAAACATTACCTTCCTACAGTTTTAAAAGGTTCTGCCGTTTTAGGGACAGTTGCGGCCGCAGCGTACTTTTACCGAAAGGATGATACACAAAAACAACATTCAATCCTGAGGAATTTCCCCCTAATAGGGCGAATTAGATACATGACAGAGCAAATAGGACCTGAACTTAGGCAGTATTTATTTGAAAATAATAATGAAGGCACCCCTTTCTCAAGAAAGGAATTCGAGGATGTTGTAAAAGCAGGAAAATATAAGGAGCGTTTAATCGGATTTGGATCGGAACGTGACTTCAATGAGGCTGGATACTATATTCGAAATAGTATGTTTCCCAATCTCCGGGAAGAATTGAGAATAGATAATAGCCAAAAAATCAATACAAAGGTATATGAAGTAGATGAGGAAGGTCTATTGACCAGAAAGGAGAAGCGGGAAGATAGACAAATAGAACCGTACTTTTTACGAGACGAGGATGCTGTCATAATCGGAGGGGACACATGCCGGAATCCCTTTAAATTAAAGGGGCTCGTAGGACAATCTGCAATGAGCTACGGTGCACTCGGTGAGAATGCCATCACTGCACTGTCGAGAGGATTAGGGCTTGCAGGAGGAACATGGATGAATACTGGTGAAGGTGGTCTTTCCAAATATCATCTCTCCGGAAATCCCGACATCATAATGCAAATCGGTCCGGGACTGTTTGGAGTAAGGACAGCAGGTGGGGAGTTCTCCTGGGAAGAATTCAAGAAGAAAAGTGAAATCGAGCAAGTAAAGGCATTTGAAATTAAGCTGGCACAAGGTGCCAAAATCAGAGGTGGGCATATTGAAGGGCAAAAGGTGACAGAAGAAATTGCCCAAATTCGCCTAGTGGAACCTGGCCAAACGATCAATAGCCCTAACCGGTTCTATGAATTCAAGAATTTTAATGAATTGTTCGAATTTGTAGAAAGAATGAGGGATGTAGGCGGAAAGCCTATCGGTATCAAAATTGTTGTGGGGGATCTTGATGCACTTGAGGAAATGACGAAAAACATGAGAGATACAGGTAAAGGGCCTGATTTTATCACGGTGGATGGCGGAGAAGGCGGAACTGGGGCAACCTATCAGGAGCTTGCAGATGCAGTCGGACTCCCAATTATGTCAGCCTTGCCACTTGTAGATGAGATGTTAAAAAAATATGGTGTACGTAACAGGGTCAAGCTGATTGCATCAGGCAAGCTGACTTCTCCAGATAAAGTGGCGGTCGCTTTAGCGATGGGGGCAGATTTAGTCAATATAGCCCGCGGTTTTATGATTAGCGTTGGCTGCATCATGGCTGAAATCTGCCATACAAACCATTGCCCTGCAGGAGTAGCCACAACTGATTCAAAGTTGCAGGATGGTCTGGTTATTGAAGAAAAACAATACCGAGTCGCCAATTACGTGATTTCCCTCCGCGAGGGGCTATTTAACCTTGCAGCTGCAGCAGGTATAGATACTCCGACCAAATTTGAACGAAAACACATCGTTCACAAGGATGAGTGGGGAAGAGTTTCCCTTGTCCGGGACATCACCCTAACTCCCGAAAAAGTGGAGAAGTTAAGAAATAAGGAATAAGTGGAGAAATGGAAAGTTGTTTTTAAAAAAAATGTTGAAGAAAAACGAAATTTGTAGCGATCATTGGTATGTTAATGATTGTAGGAAAAGGCGTGAGTGCATCCAGATCAGATGATTTTATTGGAATTTCCTTTGGATTAATCGCAGCTGCATTTTATGCAGCGTTATTGCTTTTAAATAAATTTATTAAAAATATGGGAAAGTTAGAGCTGACCATCATTCAGCCTGGAACAACCACATTACTTCTAATGCCATATGTTTTCCTTACTGAAGGCTTTGGTATTTTTGAAGTATCAAGTTCTTCCACTCCTTTTTTAAAAATTTTAGGGATCATCAATACAGGGATTGGATTTTGGTTATTTTTCCCTTGTATGGAAAAATCAAAACACAGAGTATAGCTATACTAAGTTATGTAGCTCCATTTGTAGCTATATTGATTTCTGCAATTATCTTGCTAGAACAAATGACAATTGTTCAAATGCTGGGTGGGATATTACTATTAGGCTCTACATTTGTTAGTGAAATTAGATCAGTCAACTTATCAAAACAATTAATGAAAACACCAGCTGAACGTTAAAAACAGTGGGAAGCATTCATTTCCCACTGTTTTATATTTTAGGCTCTTTTCGTAAAGATTGTTGTTTTTAAAACGAAACTATCTAAGGTTGATTGGAGCGGAAGTGCGAGACTCCTGCGGGAGCAGCGGGACAGGTGAGACCCCACAGGCGTTTACGCCGAGGAGGCTCACCGCCCGCCCCGCAGAAAGCGAGCATCTGGAGGGGAAACCAACCACAACTCACTACCTGGTAAATAGCAACATAGTATGTGAAAACAGCCATATTTTAAAATGTTTTTAGATAAAGGGTCTAATTTTTATGGATATTTCAATATTATTTTCAAATCCTTCTTTCTTTTCCACTCATCAGTTTAATGCGATTTTCTAACAAATACTTGCTTATTCGCAGGATTTCATAATCTTTGTTTTAGGGATAATGATAGCTCGATTGTATAACGGCCTTTAGTAAGACAGATTTTAGAAAGGACTTGGAAAAGTTCAATATACCTACTCTTATTATTCATGGTGACTCTGATACAACTGTACCTTTTGAGTTAAGTGGAAAACGTACATTTGATTCCATTCCTGGTAGTAAGCTCGCTCTAATAAAGTGTGGTCCGCATGGATTAAACGCAACTCACCCCAAAAGAATTTAATGAAGCGCTGCTAACATTTCTAAAAAATTAATATAGAAGAAACCCGTCAAAAAAGGAGCCTTTGCCCAAAGTGACAAAGGCTTACTTTTATATTTATTTCCCATTTCGGGGCGGCCAGTCAAACTTGAATTAACCGGGGTGGGATTTTCTATGGCCCTCTCAGGTCTAATGATTGTCCTTATTTCATCTGCTGATCGCCAAAAGGTGGATTTTTATTGCAAATTGGTGTCAGGGAACATATGGGGTGCAGACTGGCCTTTCATTTGGGCCATCCTTCCATGGGCTGCGCTTGCAGCAGCAGCTGTCCTTGTCACAGGAGGCATCGCCTTCGTCGGGCTCAGGGCTCCGCACTTTGCAAGAGCTCTGGTCGGATTTCGAAATCAGCTCTTCCTGCCGGTAGCGATTCTGATCCGCGCCTGGCTGCTGCTTCTGGCAGATACCATCGGAAGAAACATACTTGAACCCAAAGGTATACCTGCGGGGATTATGATCGCTTTAATAGGGGCTCCTTATATTTTGTTTTTGTTGATGAAGAAGTAGGAGTAAAAAACAATTTTTGTAAAAGCTGAAGATGTCTTCAGCTTTTTTGTTTGCCTTATCTTCTTCAAATCTCTGGCGCAGCGCAGATTAGAACATAATATAAGCCCGAACTGCGATATATAACGATACATGCACTTACACGAATCCTACTTAAGCATGATTGACTTGGTTTTTTGATTTGATATAGTTTTAGGATGCTAAAGTGAGAAGACTAAAAAAAGAGCCTACTGCGAAAGGGGGGTGCCTCCTGTGAAAAGTATACAAAGCCGTTTATTGATCATGCTGCTGATTTTCATCGTTCTGCCCTATTTCCTGTCCGTTTTTTTCATCTACACTTATACAAAAAACAGTGTGGAGCAGTATGAACTTGAAAACAGCCGGGAGCTGCTTCAAAAGAATGCGGATGAACTGGAGCAGTATTTTGACGACATGATTGATTTTCCATATATTCTGTACCGCAACCCTGATCTGTTTCGGATTTTTAATAATGGCTTCGAAGACTCCATTTATTTCAGCCCTATGACCATGGAAAAGAGTCTCGAAACCTTTTATCTAATGAGAAAAGAATTCCGGCAAATCCGTTTCTATATTGCTAAAAACAATGAGTCATTTACTGTCTATAATGCAATGATCAGCACACACAGGTATCAGCCGAATTTTCTTAACCAGGACCCGATCAAACAGCTGTATACATCTGACTCACAATATTTAATTGAGCCGCCCCACACTCTTGAGAATTACAATAATGCAGCCATTGTTCCAAAATCGGACAAAACGATGGTGATGACTTTTCACCACAAAATTAAAGACGTTCTTTCTAAAAAGTTTCTTGGGATGATTACAATCGACATTGATTTGGGCGAGTACGCCCGCATTTGCAATAACCTTGTCCAGGGAGACGAATCTTCTGTTTTGCTTATTGATTCAAAAGATCGCGTCATGTATGCAAACGATCGTGCCCTGATTGGAAAACCTCTTCCTACCGATGAAAAGCAACGTCTTGACGGGAATAGGAGCCGGCATGATGACGATATTATCTTATCAAAGGAGTTATCAGGGTCACTGAACGGCTGGAAATTGATTAAGGTCATGTCGAGTCAGGCTTTATTTGAAGATGCCAGGAAAACCGCCTATACCAATATCCTTGTCGGCATCGGCGTAGGAATACTGGGTTTGCTTATGATATGCATTATCTCAAATAGGATTACCCGTCCCATTACGAGGCTGAGCAGCAAAGTCCGCTCCATTGAAGGCGGAAATATGAATGTCCCCTTTGATGATACCAAAAGCGATGAAATTGGCCATTTGGAGTCACACATGAAGGACATGATGAACCGGATCAATTCCCACATTGACCGAGAATATAAGCTTGAAATTGAAAACAGGAAGAACCAGTTCAGGGCGTTAAAATCACAGGTTAATCCTCATTTTTTGTTTAACGCTTTACAATCCATCGGCGCTGTTGCCCTCAGGTCGAATGCACCAAAGGTCTATCAATTGCTGACTTCGCTGTCCAAAATGATGCGCTACTCAATGCAGGCAGATCAATGGGTAAGGGTTCGGGATGAAGCTGAGTATACAAAAGCGTACCTCTCCCTTCAAACAGAGCGTTTTGGTGAAAATGTAAGTTACTCGGTCAATATCGATGAATCCATTTTGGACATGACAATTCCAAGTATGATTCTGCAGCCCCTAGCAGAGAATTACATTAAACACACGTATGAGGAAGGTTACAGCAACGCTCATTTGTCCATTAACGGGGAAAAACAAGGAAACGATCTGTGCTTTACTGTAGAGAATGATGGTCCGGGTCTGATGGAAGAAGAGCTTCAGACTCTACGGGAACATATCTATACACCCCCTTACGAAGGGACTTATTCGCATGAACATATAGGCCTGAAGAATATTCGTGACAGGCTGCTTCTAGGGTATGGACCAAGTGCAGAAATGAAAGTAGATTCTAATGACGGACAAGGTGTTTCCGTCAGCATGAGGATCCCGATAAAGACCGACCATGGGAATGATAAAGACTTACTTCAGGAAAGGAGATGAACACGGTGAAAGCACTGATTGTCGATGATGAATTCAATGTGCGGGACGTCATACGCCATTTAGGCAAGTGGGAAACTTACGGCATCACCAAGCTATTGGAAGCGAAAAATGGCCATGAGGCAAAATCACTGATTGAGAAAGAACGCCCTGAGATTATCTTTACAGACGTGAAAATGCCCGGTATGGGCGGAATCGAACTGATTGAGTGGCTGGATTCCATTTCCTATCCGGGGAAAGTTATTTTCATTACTGGATATAACGATTATTCCTATATGCGGAAAGCCATTCAGCACAGCAGCTTTGATTACCTGCTGAAGCCGATTGAGTATGAGGCGTTCAATCATACTCTGGAAAAATCGGTACAAGCCTGGAAGGATGACTTTGAACATGCTGAAGTGCTGGAAGATGTGAAAAAACTGCGGAGAAACCAGTTAGCCACTGCGATATGTCTGGGGGACCGTTCAGATGCAATCAGCCTTGCCGAGTTTCTTCCTGAATCGGAGGGCTATAAGCTGACACTGCTCTCCTTTTACCAGATGCACAATCCGGATCTCTATATTCAAAAGCTTTCAGATGAACTTGCGGACCGCAAATTAGGAAATGCGTTTTCTCTGCAGACGGATCTTAACCTCTGCCTTGTTATCACCATTCACGATCAATGGCTCTCCGTTGAGGAATGGATCAGCCAGGAGTTCGATATCCCTGTAAGGCTTGTAACTGAAGACCAGGTCGAAACTTTATCGGATATCAGGACCTCGTTTCAGGCTCTGCAGAAAAAGCTCGAGGAACAAAACTTCCGATCCATCCACCGTCTGGATGAAATAGATGCCGCTCGCCGCATGGAAGACATGGTTTCCTATGTTGACATGTATTATATGGAGGATTTGAGTCTGGAAAAGCTGTCGAATGTTTTCTTCTTAAGCCGCGAGCATATCTCAAGAAAGTATAAGCAAGAAACCGGAATGACCCTGTCCAAATACATCACGGAGCTTAGAATCAGACAGGCAAAGTCGTGGCTGCAACAAAAAGACAAAAGCATTTACTCCATCTCGACCATGCTTGGCTATCAAGATGAAATCTACTTTTCAAAGCTATTTAAAAAGGTCGTCGGCATGACGCCTTTTGAGTTCAGGAATAAGAACGATCAACATGAATCTAAAGGGGTGACATGATGAAAAACAGGTTTTTATCCCTTTTGTTAATCGGAGCCGTCAGCCTGTCTCTTTCGGCATGTCAGGACGAAGCCCCACCAGAAAAAACGGAAAAGACAGAGCGGAAAATCACGCTGGATTTAAGGAATCCGAAAGTGGAAATCTCCACTCAATTTGAAGAAATGACGCGTGCTTATGAACGGGAAAATCCTCACGTCAATATCAGGGTACATACTGTTGGAGGCGCAATGGATGACCTCGCCGACCTAAAAGCCGAAATGGCGACCGGCACTGGTCCGGATATCTTTACAAACAGCGGCTATGAAAATGCCAAGCTATGGCGGAACTATCTGGAGGATCTCTCAGGGGAGCCCTGGATTAATCAAGCATACAAAGAAGCCCTGACGCCGGTCACATTGGACGGGAAAATTTACGGAATGCCGGTTAACCTTGAAGGGTATGGCTTTATCTATAATAAGGATCTATTTAAACAAGCCGGCATTACTGAACAGCCCGCCACTCTTTCTGAACTGACAGCAGCTGCCGAAAAGCTGCAGAATGCAGGCATTACTCCCTTTGCAACAGGCTACTATGAAGACTGGGAATTGGGCGACCATCTAATGAATGTTGCTTTTGCCCAGCAAAAGGATACTGATGCTTTTATAAGAAATTTAAATAACGGAACGGAAAAAATCAGTACCAATCAAACATTCAAGGATCTACTTGCCCTGCTGGATCTCACCATAAAGTACGGAAATGATAATCCACTATCAACGGACTATACAATGGAAGTGAATCTGTTTACCTCAGAAAAAGCAGCCATCATTCAGCAAGGCAACTGGATTCAGCCGATGATCGATCAAGCTTCGCCTGACATGAACATTGGTTTTATGCCGATTCCGATTAATGACCGACCTTTAAAGGAAGCCCTTGTCGTCGGCGTTCCAAATTATTGGGCCGTAAATAAACAGTCCATTCCTGAAAAGAAAAAAGAAGCCAAGAAGTTTTTAAATTGGATGGTGATGTCAGAACAAGGAAAACGGTTCATGACGGAAGAATTCAAATTCATTCCTGCGTTTAAGAACATTAAAACTGATGATATAGGGCCGCTCGCAGAAGAAACTCTTCGAAATTACAAAGATGGGAACACCGTCCCATCTAACTGGTTTCACTTCCCTGTTGAAATTAGAGAGGAATTCGGAGCCGCGACTCAGCTCTATGTCGGGAAACAGCTGAACCGCCATCAGCTGCTCAATGAATATCAGAAGTCCTGGGAGAGGTTTTCGAAGGAATAGCCTCTTGCCGGGGCTTTTTTTGCCTTCCGCAATTGCGATATCAATATACGACTAAATTCCAATCAATATGTGGCATACCTCTCTTTTCAGGAATCGCCTATAATTCTATTGTACTAGCAAACACATAAAACGAGGAGGAAGACTTATGAACTTTAGCAGGCTTGCCAAACAGGCAACAGCAGGAATACTCAGTACTGGCATTCTATTAAGCGGTACTGTTACCCAATCATTTGCAGCTTCAAAGGATCCGGCAGATTACAAAGAAACGTACGATACTTCACAAATCACTCGATCAGCTATGAAAGATATGATTAATCAGCACGGTGATACTAGATATGCCGTTCCTAAGTTTGACGAATCCACAATTAAAAACATCCCTTCTGCCAAAAAAGTAACGAAATCAGGCGAAACCATTGATTTAGATGTGTGGGATACATGGCCATTGCAAAACGCTGACGGGACTGTTGCAGAGTACAAAGGATATCATATCGTTTTTGGATTAGCAGGCGATCCTAAAAACGCGAGCGATACGTTCATCTACATATTCTACAAAAAAGTGGGCGACGACTCCCTTGATGCTTGGAAGAATGCTGGAAGAGTATTTGATGACAATGATAAAAACGTTCCAAATGATCCTTACCTAAAAGAGCAAGCCGAAGAGTGGTCAGGATCTGCAACCTTCACTGAGGACGGGGAAGTTCGCTTATTCTATACAAACCGGGAACCGTATATACCTGAGTCAGGAAATTATGGTAAACAAACCTTGACAACCGCTCAAGTAAACCTCTCAGAGCCAGATTCTGAAACATTAGAAGTGGATGGTGTTGAGGATTACAAATCCATCTATGAAGGCAAAGACAGCAAGTACTATCAAACTGTAGATAAATTTGTAGAGGACGGAAATTCTGCTGATAATCATACCTTCAGAGACCCTCACTATGTAGAAGACAACGGCCGCAAATACCTTGTATTTGAAGCAAATACGGGTACAGAATATGGCTACCAAGGCGAAGAATCGCTATACAATCGAGCTTATTATGGCAACAGCAATAATTTCTTCCAAGGTGAAAAAAACAAACTTATGCAAAGCCCTAAAAAAGAATTAGCTGAACTTGCCAACGGTGCAATTGGAATTATTGAAGTAAACGACGATTATACATTGAAAAAAGAAATGAAGCCATTGATTGTTTCAAATACGGTCACAGATGAAATCGAACGTCCAAACATCTTTAAAAAGGATGGCAAGTGGTATTTATTCACAAGTTCAAGAGGATCAAAAATGACCATTGATGGAATCGATAATCAAGATATTTACATGTTAGGCTACACGTCAAATTCCTTAACTGGCCCATATAAACCATTAAATAAAACGGGCATCGTCCTGCATCAGGATCTAGATCCATATGACATCACTTGGAACTATGCACACTATGCGATCCCGCAGGCTGACAGTGATAATGTTGTAGTGACTAGCTACATGACAAACAGAGGTTATTTTGAAGACAATAAATCTACCTTTGCCCCAAGCTTCCAGCTTAACATTAAAGGGGAAAAAACATCAGTAGTAAAAGACAGTATTCTTGAACAAGGCCAGATTACGGTTAAGTAATTGAAAAGAAAAAGAAAATGTCAGGAAAACTTGGCATTTTCTTTTTTCTATTTTAAAAGAGGAAAGTGGTGAGTTTAAGTGAACAAAAAGAAATATAAGATGGTTGGATTATTCGTTCTTGGATTATGGATGGTTATTAGCACAGGAATTTTGATTCATTCATTTTATAAAACAAAAGAAGCTAATCAGCCAAATAAGGTAGAAAAGCACTCTTACCGGGCTGCCTATCATTTTACTTCTCCTGATCATTGGAAAAACGATCCACAGAAGCCCGTTTACTATGAAGGAAATTATCATTATTTTTACCTCTATAATGGAGATTACCCGGATGGCAATGGTACAGAATGGCGACATGCCACCTCTAAAGATTTGATTCACTGGAATGATGAAGGAATTGCCATTCCAAAATATACGAATCAAAATGGGGATCCATGGACAGGGTCAGTCGTTATAGACACGGATAATACAGCTGGGTTTGGAAAAGAGGCTTTTGTGGCGATCGCAACACAACCTTCTAAGGATGGCCAGAAACAAGAACAATTTCTATGGTACAGTACGGACAAAGGAAATACGTTTACCTCTTACAGTGACGAGCCTATTATGAAAAATCCAGGAACGAAGGATTTTAGAGATCCAAAAATCATCTGGGATAACACAAATCAAAAATGGGTCATGACCTTGGCCGAAGGATCGAAAATAGGTTTTTATGAGTCTAATAATCTGAAAGATTGGCGCTATACGAGCAGCTTTTCCACTAAGAACATTGGAGTTTTAGAGTGCCCTGACCTTTACCAGATCCGCGCTGATGACGGGACAGTAAAGTGGGTGCTGGGCGTCAGTGCAAACGGAAAAGCAGCAGGGAAACCCAACACCTATGCATACTGGACAGGAACGTTTAATGGAACAGAATTTCTTCTAGATAACCATGAACCCCAATGGCTAGACTACGGTTTCGATTGGTATGGCGGAGTATCGTTTG
The DNA here is from genome assembly GCF_042787975.1 of Peribacillus sp. YIM B13482. NCBI lineage: Bacteria > Bacillati > Bacillota > Bacilli > Caryophanales > Bacillaceae > Peribacillus > Peribacillus sp. YIM B13482. The sequence goes on along the minus strand of NZ_JBHZPF010000054.1, from coordinate 13,106 downwards.
AAGATGGCAAGGCAAGTGACAAATTAGACAAACGCTATGCCCTCGCTTGGATGAATAACTGGGCCTACGCCAACAATACGCCGACATTAAAAGAAGGGTTTAACGGAATGGATTCGATCGTCCGTCAAATTGAACTAAAGCGTGAAGGAGAGAACAAGTATTATCTTTCTTCACAGCCTTCAGAAGCATTAAAAGAATTGACAAGCTCAATGAATTCTTTTGATAAAATCGAAGTGGATGGCTCGGAAACACTTGATGTTAAAGGAGATGCCTATCAAATAGAGGCAGATCTCTCATGGTCGGATTTTAAGACTGCAGGATTTAGGCTCAGGGAGTCAGATGATCAAAAACGCCACGTTGACGTAGGCATTTCTGCAGAAGGAAATTACTCTTATGTCAATCGAGTATTCACAGATCAACCTGACGAAATGAATCAGTTCGTTGAAAGTACTGCACCATTTGATGTCAGTAAGAAGAAGGTTCATTTAAAGATACTCGTCGATAAAACGAGTATTGAAGTTTTTGTGGATGATGGAAAGGCTGCTTATTCAAACTTAATATTCCCTCATGCTGAAGATAAAGGAATTACTCTCTTCTCCGAGGGCGGCAAAACGATCTTTAAGAATATGAAGGTTACACATTTTGATCCGATTAATTGAACCTCATCTTGGCAGATACCTTTCATATGAGTACACATACATTCTTTTATAAGAAATGACTCCTTCAAATATGTACATTTACTAAAAGGGGTACCACCACATCGCCATCAAGCTAAGCGCGCAAGAGATAATATAAAAGTGTGTTCTCTTTAATTTGCTAAGGTTACACTAAAAATGCTCATGACAAAAAAAACATCAAATAGTTTTTTTAAAAAAATATTAGGCAGCTTTAAGTTTTTGTGACAGACGTAGAAAAACTTTTGATAATTCTTTGGCGTCCTTTTGTAATCCTTGATAAAACAATAAATAATAGTCTTTTATCATATAGATGGATTTATATTAACTTAACTCCTTCTTTTTCTTATCTAAAAGTAACTGACGCATTCTAAACATCGTAGATGAACAGAGTAAAATGCTAATAAGTTGCCCATACAAGTGACACTCTAAGCGTTCCCTCTTAATCTCTATGCACTTGTCAATTTGAAAGAAAGATTTCCATGTCTTAAATAGAATTTCAATCTGCCAACGTAACGAATACAGTTCATGAATATGTTCCGTTGGAACGTCTTCTAAAGAAAGATTTGTAATAATACGTTCATTCCACTTAATCGTTTGCTTCGGTCTCTATAGGTAATGCCCTTCTTCTTTTCTTTTTTTGCTTGTTCTTTCAATCTTTTCTCTGTTTGTACCTCAGTTAGTCGATGAATAATCACTCGGGCGGGTAGTTTTTGATACAGCCCAATGTATGCTTCTGAAATTTCAAGTGTTTGACCAGGTTGTAATTGATTCATAAGCTCTTCCGTGTCTAACTGAATAAAGAGAGTACCTTTCTTCACAGTCCCATTTCGAAAAAACTCTGGTTCATCATTCTTACGATATATACGAGAATTCAACTTCAAACGTGAGACAAAGTAAGCACCTTCATCATTCATTTTCTGTAAGTCGTGTAAGTCGAAATACCCTAAATCCCTTATGTATAAGTCTTTCGGTTGAATGGTTAGTAGACTTGTGGAACCGAAGGTTTTATCATTTTATCTCCCTTCTCCTACATAAACGTGGAGGAACTTCCCACTCAATAAGTCATATTCAAGTTGGATTTTAACACCTGCGGTATGGCTACTTCCGCCAGAACCTTGATAATGTGAAGCAAACTTATCTGGAAGTTGAAATGTTGTAGAATCTAGGATCCGAATACGTTTAAAAGTCGTGGAGTATGGATGAAGTATTTCTTGTGTTGAATGAATTCTTTGAGTTAAAAGATTAGCTAGAACTTGTTGAAGAAACTGTACGGCTGAACCATTAAATCGTTGATTAAGCCCTTAGGGGCTCATGAGGACACCTGTAGATGCTTCGAGGCGGCTACACAATTGTGTTAGTGGTGTACTCGCGACCTGTTGACTAAGCCATACACATAAAGCAATTAATTCTTGTGCTTGATATTTACTTGTACGTTAAACAAAACCAACTTCTGGAGTTAGTATAGTTTCATGGACACATTTTAGTTAAGTCCAATAATGATTTTTGAGAGGATGTGTTCGAACGTAAGAATACAGGTGAAAAGTATAATAATGAATTCAAGAAGACTATTGTAGATCTTTGTCACTCGGGTAATTCAGTAAGAGAATTAAGTGGCGAATATGGTGTATCAGACGTAACTATTTAAAATGGGTTAAAGAATTTACCCCTATCGGTTTAGGGAAAGAGTCTATGACTCCGAAGGAATTAGCCGCCATACAGAAGGAAAACCTTCGGTTAAAGCAGGAAGTTGAAATCTTAAAAAAGGCTATGGCCATATTCGCGAAAAAATAACCGAGACAGACCTTACCGAATTTATCGAGGAAAATAGGAATCTATACCCTGTACAGAGAATGTGTGAAGTATTAGAAATCCCCAAGAAGCCGCCATTATCAGTCTCTTCAACTTGTCGTATCCAATCGCGAACAGGAAAACAAAGAACTAACGAATAAAATGAACCTCATTTACCTAGAAAGCAAAGGGACGGTATGGTGCTCCTAAGATACATCAAATCCTATTAACCAAAGGATTTTCCCTCAGTCTAAAGCGTGTTCAACGCTTAATGAGCAAGGCGAGTATTCGTTCTATCACGAAGAAAAAATACCGTTCTTAGCCATCTAAAGAAAAAGTTATTCAGTTAGATAATTTGCTTAAACGAGACTTTACCACCCAGACCATTAATGAGAAATGGGTAGCTGATATTACGTATATCCACACGTTAAAAGACGGATGGTGTTATTTAGCTTCTGTATTGGATCTTCATTCAAAGAAAATAGTTGGGTATTCCTTTTCACGTTCTATGACGACAGATCTGGTCATAAAAGCTTTCGATAACGCTCACTCTTCACAAAAGCCCTCGGAGGGCTTAGTTCTTCATACGGGTCTTGGCTCACAATATAAAAGCAGTGAGTTTACTCATCATACCCAGAATCATCATATTAAGCAATCCTTTAGTCAAAAGGTTGCCCGCACGATAGTGCCTGTATTGAATCCTTTCATGCGATACTAAAAAAGGAAGAAGTCAACCACGTCCAGTATCTAGATTACCAAACAGCTAAATTAGCGATATTCCAATTTATTGAAGGTTGGTATAACCGAAAAAGAATTCACAGCAGCTTAGGATATAAAACTCCACAAGCTATTGAAGACCAAATTAGAAATGCAGCTTAAGATTTAACTTTTTTGTGTCCAAAATATTGACTCAAATCCATTCTTTAGCTAATTGTTGTAGAGAAGATGGGATAAGTAGTTTTGAAGTTCTTGAGAAAAGAGATTCATCTCGTCTGAAACAGAAAAACTCATAGAAAACGCCATCCTTCCTGTATATTTCTACAAAAAGAATAGCGTTTTTTCGTTGTGATGATACAAATTCACCATAGCTTGTTGGCGGTACCCCTAATATAGTTCTCACATGTCACTGCAAAATTCTATATACTAAAATTAATTAAACTAGAATACACGAAGAACCTTTAAATAGAAGTGTAATACGAGGAGGAGATAACATGCTTATTACGGAACGGCATCAATTAATTTTAAAGCTGTTAAAAGAAAAGGGGAATGTTAAGATTCATGAGCTAGTAGAATTAACAAATACTTCAGAATCTACTTTGCGTCGTGATCTAGATCAATTAGAAAAGCAGAACTACTTAAAACGAGTACATGGTGGAGCTTCACTTTTACATAGTAAGCGAGACGAACCAAGTGTGTTTGAGAAAATAACGCAGAACCTTGAGGAAAAAGCTAAGATAGCAAAATATGCGGCAGAACTAATTTTGGACGGCGACTGTGTTTATCTTGATGCTGGAACAACAACGTATCAGATGATCAAACATTTAAGGCAAAAAGATATCGTTGTCATTACAAACGGAATTGATCATTTAGATGCATTACTTGAAAATGAAATATGTACATATTTTATTGGTGGGTTTGTTAAAAAGATTACTAAAGCAACAGTTGGACGTTATGCATACGAAAGTATAAAAAAATACAGATTTGATAAGTGTTTCATGGGTGCGAACGCTATTCATTATAATTTTGGATTGACTACCCCAGATCCAGAAGAGGCGCAAATAAAAGAAAGAGCCATTTTCTTGTCACGTGAGGCCTTTGTATTAGCAGATCATACAAAGTTTGGAGAAGTATCATTTTCTAAGTTTGCAGATTTAAACCAAACAAAAGTTATTACGAATGAAGAAAGTACAATAACGTTAGGAAAATATAAGGAGAAAACGGAGATAATTATTGTGAGGGATTAAAAACTAAATTTGCTATCGTTGAAGGAAAGCTGGTATTCAAACTGTCTGATTCAGACAGTTTGAATACCAGCTTTTTTGAAAATTCTGAAATTATTTTATTGGAAATTTACCCCTTTGTTTTATCAATATAATAAAGAATGCTTGATTCATTGTAATGTGATCAATTAACAATGAGGGAAAATCTGCTCCATCTATTAAACATTCCATTTGAAAGTTTAATATTTTATGTTATCAATATATTTTTTGTAATAATTGGTACCATTGACAATTACAAACAGCTTTAATATAATCAAAATCAATCAAAACCAACCAAATTCATTCAATTGTAATTATAAGGGGTAAAGGGTAATTATATTGTTTTACGAGGGATGAAAGCGTTATCAATAAAAAGTCAATGTGAAAAAACTATCAAAATCAACCATATCTCCATTATTTCAACCAAAAATATTCATTTAAGGAGGTGATCTAGTTTAAGAGATTGAGAGCGGTAACAATTTCTCGTTCTGTAGCTAATTATTTTCATCTTCAAAAACTAGGGGGATTAATATGAAAAAATATGTAAAAATTATAGGAATACTAGTTTTGGCTTTTGTAATTGCCGCGATGACGGCATGTAGTGGGGCTAGTGAATCATCAAATGGACCAACAGATGGTAACGAAGGACAAAAAGGTAACAAACAATTAACGATCGGTGTAGCGGTGGGGAGTTTAGCAAACCCTTTCTTCGTCTCCATGGCTAAAGGTGCTGAAGAAGCAGGAAAAGAATTAGGTGCTGAAGTTCTAGTTGAAAGCGCTGAATATGATCTAGCAAAACAAGCAGCTCAAATTGAAAACTTTATTACGAAAAAGGTAGATATCATTCTTTTAAATGCTGTTGATACAAAAGGAATTGCGGCAGCTGTTCAACAGGCCAAAGCTGCTGATATTCCAGTAGTTGCTGTAGATACTAATGCTGAAGGTGGTGTCGATGCAACTGTTACTTCAGACAACTATCAAGCTGGTAAACTGGCCGGAGAATATGTGATTGAAAAATTAGGTGGAAAAGGAAAAATAGTTATTATTGATGGACCTCCTGTTTCGGCTGTATCTGATCGTATTCAAGGATTTGAAGATGCAATAAAGGATTCCGAAATTAAAGTTATCGCGAAGCAAAATGGAGAAGGGAATCGCGAAAAGGCATTAACGGTGATGGAAAGTATTTTACAAGCTAATTCATCAGGCTCTATTGACGCTGTATTTGCGATTAATGATCCAGCAGCAATTGGTGTTGAAATTGCTCAAGAGCAAGCGAATCGTAAAAATGAATTTTTCATTGTCGGTGTGGACGGTGCTCCTGAAGCCACAGAAGCAATGGCAAAGGAAGGAAGTACAATTGCTGCAACTTCAGCTCAGTCACCTAGTAACATGATCAAAAAAGCTGTTGAAATCGGAATGAAAGTGAAAAATGGTGAAGAAGTTGAGGAGCTTATTAAAGTTCCAGTTGAGATTGTAACTCAAGATACATTAGATTCTTACCAAGGTTGGTAAGCCTCTTTCAATAATAGGCTGATAAGGATTCCTCCTTTAATCAGCCTCTTCAAATCAATATAAGGGGTGAGATAAAGGTATGGCTGTCAATGAAATGTCGCTTAAAGGCCAACAAATTCTAAAAAAGCCAGTGTTGAATATGGAAGGGATTGGTAAAACGTTCTCAAGTGTAACCGTATTGAACAATGTGAGAATGGAACTTTATCCAGGTGAAGTACATGCATTAATGGGAGAGAATGGCGCTGGAAAGTCAACTTTCATGAAAATCCTCGCAGGCATTCATACACCTGATGACAATGGTGGGAAAATCTACTTGAAAGGTCAACCAATTTTATGGAAGGACCCTACTGATGCAAGGAACAAAGGAATTAGTGTTATTCATCAGGAGTTAAACCTTTCTCCTAATTTAACAATAAGTGAAAATATCTTAATGGGTTCGAACTTTCCTAGAAATGGTTTAGGAATGGTGAAATGGGATGAGGTCCATGAACGTGCCCAAGAGGTGTTAGATTCAATGGGGTCGAATCTAAATCCACGCCAATTGGTTTCGACCTTAAGTGTTGCTCAACAACAAATTGTCGAGATCGCCCGAGCATTATCCTTTAATGCAGAGGTACTCATAATGGATGAACCAACCGCCTCTTTAACAGATAAAGAAATAAAAAAGCTGTTTGAAATTATTGATGATTTGAAAAAGCAGGGAGTTGCTATTGTATATATCTCTCACAGAATGGAAGAAATCTTTAAAATTTCTAATAGGTTCACTGTATTACGTGACGGCGAATGGATTGCAAGTGGGCCGATTGAAGAGACAAATCCTGATCATCTCGTAAAGCTGATGGTAGGAAGGGATTTAAAGGACTTGTTTAATCGGTCAAAAGCTTTTGGCACAAAAAATCTAACGGAAGTTTCACCTGTACTTGAATTGAAAAATGTTTCTGATAACACAATTGTAAAGAATGTATCTTTAAAAATTTACCCAGGTGAAATTGTTGGTTTAGCGGGGCTTGTTGGAGCTGGCAGAACAGAATTGGTTAGGGCCATTTTCGGTTTGTCCGAGTTGAAAAGTGGCGAAATATTGGTTGATGGTCAATCTGTTAGAATCAAATCCTCAATAGATGCTATTGCTAATAGGATTGCACATGTACCTGAAAGCAGGAAAGAACAAGGGTTATTTTTATCAATGTCCGTAAAAGAGAACATCATAATGGCTGAATTGAAAAAACACGCTAAAGCAGGAATTGTTAATTGGAAGCAAGCAAATGAAAGCGCTAACCAATATATTGAAGACTTAAATATAAAAATAGCTTCCCCAGAACAGCAAGTATCAAACTTAAGTGGTGGGAACCAACAAAAGGTAGTGATCGCTAGGTGGCTATCAATTGCACCAAAGGTACTACTACTTGATGAACCAACACGAGGGGTTGATATAGGTGCCAAGACTGAAATCCACAAGATTGTTTCAAAGCTTGCAGATGAAGGATTGGCCGTTTTAATGATATCATCTGAACTTCCTGAAGTATTGGGGGTAAGTGATCGAATACTTGTCATGAGTGAAGGAAGGTTAACAGGCGAGCTTTCGAAGGAAGAAGCTACACAGGAAACAATTATGCGTTTAGCTACCAAAGGGGGGAGAGAGAAATGAGAGGGAATACGCAAACTATTACACATTCACAACGCCTAAATATAGGAAATGTCCTTTATTCTTTATGGAATAGGCTTGGCATGATCATGATTTTATTATTATTGTGTGTAGTACTTTCATTTACAGCACCAAATTTTTTAGATACAGCCAATTTATTGAATGTATTAAAACAGGTTTCCATTATTGCTATTTTAGCTGCTGGGATGACAATCGTTATTTTAACTGGTGGTATTGATTTATCAGTTGGTGCAACAGTTGCTCTATCAGGCGTTATCTCAGTCATGGTCTCTTCTGCAGGAGTTAATCCTATTATTGCGATGTTATCAGGCGTACTAGTAGGGTATGCAGTAGGACTGATTAATGGTTTTCTTACAGCCAAAGCAAAGTTACCAGCATTTATTGTTACACTAGGCAGCTTCACATATGTTCGTGGACTCGCTTATGTCATTAGTGGCGGTTATCCAATTGTTTTACAAAACGAAACATTTAAATTCATCGGTGGTGGAAGTATTTTCGGAATCCCCACTCCTATTTATATCATGTCTTTAGTATATGTTGTGATGTTTTTTGTTCTTAAATATACGATGTTTGGTCGTCATATTTATGCGATTGGTGGCAATGAAGAGGCAGCTCGGTTAACTGGAATTAAGGTTGAAAAGTCTTTAATCAATGTGTATTCGATTAGTGGTTTACTAGCTGGTTTAGGAGGAGTCGTTTTAGCGGGAAGGTTGTTTTCTGGACAGCCAACTGCTGGTCAAATGTATGAATTAGACGCAATTGCTGCTGTTATTCTAGGAGGAACAAGTTTAACAGGTGGAAAAGGGAAAATAATAGGAACAATTATTGGGGTTTTAATTATGGGGGTAATCAGTAATGGGTTAACTCTAATGGATGTCAACTATTATTGGCAGTTAGTTGTAAAAGGTGGAGTCATTGTGGCAGCCGTTTTATTAGATCGATTGCGCGGAAATAGTCCAGCATAACGATCACATGTCATTTTAGATTTTAAAAAAGGGATGTGAAATAAAAGTGAAGAGGAGTATTAGTATTCTACTAATATGTTTAACTGTCCCTTGTTTACCATTTAATAGTGCATATGCAGAAGATCCTGGGTATTATAATGAACCATACCGTAATCAATTTCATTTTTCTCCTGAAGCTAACTGGATGAATGATCCGAATGGTATGGTTTTTTATAAAGGTGAATATCATTTGTTTTATCAATATCATCCGTATGGAACGACATGGGGACCGATGCATTGGGGGCATGCTGTCAGTAAAGATCTTGTTAATTGGGAGCATTTGCCGATTGCTTTATCGCCGGATGAAAACGGCCAGATTTTCTCGGGGAGTGCTGTTATTGATTGGAACAATACAGCTGGCTTTGGAAAAGAAGCAATGGTTGCCATCTTTACGCATTCAGGGGAGAAGCAAGTCCAAAGTATAGCGTATAGCCTAGATGAAGGAAGAACTTGGGAAAAGTATAAAGGGAATCCCGTAATGCCAGACCCTCCTATACAAGATTGGCGCGATCCTAAAGTATTTTGGCATGAAGAATCAAACCAATGGGTTATGTCGTTAGCGGCTAAGGATAAGATCATGTTTTATACCTCACCTAATTTAAAAGAGTGGGAGTATGCAAGTGAATTCGGCGAAGATGGTGGAATACAAGCAAATAGCTTAGACAGAACTTCTTATGCCATGTCATCCCAGACAGGTGAATCATTTAGCTATGAGGGAGATATTACCCTTAATGAGAAGAATGGGAGAGAAGGGGCAGGCGGTTTAGTTTTTCGGTCAGATAGGAGTGCAAAGAACGGCTATGTTGCAAGCTTTGATGCCAAAAACGATGTCATAACATTAAGTAAGAATGTAGATGGAACAAATGAGGAAATTGCGAGAAAACCTTTTACCCTCAAAACTTCAACTACCTACCATGTGAAGGTGGAAACAGATGGGGATCAAATTCAAGTCTCTGTAAACGATCAATCCGTTATAAAAAAAACAGATATAGAATTCGATTATGGATACTATGGATTGTCAGCGTGGAATTCAACGGCTGCCTTTCGAAATGTGGAGTTCAAGAATACATCTAACTTTGAAACCAATTTATCAAAATGGACAGATGTAAACGGTAGCTGGGAGAACACGATGGATGGAAAAAGTGGAACCTCTACGGAGGATGCTTTTGTAATGAGTGGTCAAACAGGGGATAACTTTTTTTATGAAGCAAACATTGAGATATCTGGGGGAAAAGGTGGCAATGGAGCTGGCTCGCTCGTTTTTCGTGCAGATCCTAATGGAACAAACGGTTATATGGCGAATATCGATGCTTTAAACGATACAATAAAAATCATGAAAATCGAAAATGGAGACATATCCATTCTAGCTGAAAAAACAATAAATCTAGATACAGATAAAAGGTACCATTTAAAAGCAAGCACCCATGGAAAAAATATTAAAATTTCTTTAGATGGAAATCTCATTCATGATGTAAATGATTCAACTTTTTCATCAGGGCATTTTGGCTTAAATGTTTGGAATTCATCCACGTTATTCCAAGATGTTCAAGTTGGTAAGAACATCATGACAAATGAAAAGGAAATTATTAATCATGATTTTGAGGCAGGTGATCTAACTGGGTGGAGTACAATCGAAGGTAATGCTTTCACAAAAGATCATGTGACAAATGTATCATCATACTGGGGAGGGGATTTCGGCCACCAAGGAAACTACCACTTATGGGGGTTTACTGATCTACAAAAGGGAGATGACGCAACAGGTGAACTGCACTCCTCATATTTTAAACTAGGTGGCTCTGGAGAAATCAACTTTCTGTTGGGCGGTGGTAATGATATCAACACCCGCTATGTTTCGTTAGTGAGAGCCTCTGATGATCAAGAATTAATTCGACAAGCCAATACCAAATTTAAAGAAGAAAAATATCATAAATACGTCTGGGATGCGTCTAAATACATTGGAGAAGTGTTATATATTAAAGCTGTAGACCAAGCTACAGGTGGTTGGGGTCATATAAACATGGATGATGTTAATGTTTATAATGAAGGGGCCATGCCAAATGAAGTAGACCAAGTTGCCAAAGAGCCTGAGAAAGACGATTCGAAAGAAAGCGGCATCCTTACAGACTGGTCTGCTGTTTCTGGAGAGTGGATACCTTCTACTCATGGTAGTAACGGAGGGATTTGGGAATGTCCTACTCTCATCGAATTACCAATTGAAGGTGACCCTTCAAAAACAAAATGGGTACTACAGGTAAGCATTAATGATGGCGCTCCTGCAGGCGGGTCAGGTATGCAATATTTTGTAGGTACCTTTGACGGGAAAACTTTTAAAAATGAAAACCCTTCCAATCAAGTGTTATGGACTGACTATGGGGCAGATTATTATGCCGCAGTAGATTGGAGCGGAATTGAGGGTAAGAATGGCGAAAAATATTGGATTGGCTGGATGAGTAATTGGCAATATGCAAATAATACACCAACTTCGACTTGGAGAAGTTCAACGACATTACCAAGAAAGATGGAGCTAACTCAGACAGAAGAAGGTTTACGTTTAAAACAAACACCAGTTTCTTTAAAAACCATTCGAGATAAGAGTGAAAAAATTTCATATAAAAATAAAGTCATATCTGGTGAAAGTAATCTCCTATCTAAACTATCAGAAGATACATTTGAAATGATAGCTGAGTTTGATGTAGATGATATAAAAGCAACTGAATTCGGCTTTCAAGTTCGTAAAGGAGCAACTGAATATACGACTATTGGCTATGATGTTGCCACCAAACAGTTATTCGTAGACCGTTCAAGTTCAGGAAGCTTTGATTATGGGAACAATGTAGTCGGTAAGCATGACGGACCGTTAAATGCAATAAATGGGACTGTGAAAATGCATATTTTCATTGACCGATCTGCTGTAGAAGTGTTTGGAAACAAAGGTGAAACGGTTATTTCTGATCAAATTTTCCCGGATCCATCAAGTAAAGGATTACAAATTTATAGCAAGGGTGGAGAAGTTACATTAAAGTCTTTGAAAATATACCCTTTAAAGAGTATATGGGAAAGATAAAGACTAAATTTCAATCCAATTAAAGAGGGGTTGATAGTAAGAGTTTATGAAGGCTGTCGAAAATGATCGATAGCCTTTCATTTTACCTAAATCACAAGAATGGAGAGTGTAATGTAAATGAATAAAACAAACCGCGCAGTCATATGCGTTGGGGAGCTTTTGATCGATTTTTATTGTACAGATATTGATGTTAATTTAATGGAAGGTAATCATTTTCTAAAGAAAGCCGGGGGTGCACCAGCGAATGTCGCAGCTGCTATTTCAAGGCTAGGTGGGGAAACGAGTCTTATTGGAAAAGTAGGAAATGACCCATTTGGATTATTTTTAATAGAAACGATGAAAGAGGTGGGGGTTGATACATCGATGATTGTTACTGACGATTTAGCACCAACTACTTTAGCATTTGTTTCTTTACAAGCAAATGGTGAAAGGGATTTTGTATTCAATAGAGGAGCGGATCGAAATTTAACAGAGGATAACTTATACCTAGATAGATTAAGTGGTGCAAAGATCATTCACTTTGGATCTGCAACTGCATTTCTGGAAAACCCTTTTAAAACAACTTATTTAAAGGCAATGGAATTTGCACAAAATAGGGGGATATTTCTATCGTTTGACCCTAACTTCCGACATGATTTATGGAAAAATAGAGTGGCTGAATTTATTAGTTTAGCTAGAAAGGGTATATCAATGGCTGACTTTGTAAAAGTTAGCGAAGTAGAGCTTGAACTAATCACGGGAAAAATGGATAAATATGATGGAATAGCAATGCTCCATCATTTAGGGGCAAAAATAGTGGCTGTTACCCTTGGATGGGAAGGCACTCTTCTTTCAAATGGAAGTGGAATGAGTGTAATAAACAGCGTCGAAGTAAATTCAATTGACTCAACTGGTGCTGGTGATGCATTTGTCGGTGCTGCTTTATTTCAATTTGCAAATCTTGAGTCCTATGAAACAATTCTTAGTGATTTTAGTAAACTTAAAGAGATCATTCTTTTTGCAAATAAAGTAGGTGCCGTCGTGTGTACGAAGGTAGGAGCGATTTCTTCTCTACCAAACGAAGAGGATATATATAAGATTTAGTCTTCATCGTATTGTTTCGGAATGTGAAAAAATCGCGGTACACCTGGCTTAGAGAGTCTAGGTGCATCGCGATTTTTAGTTTATATAAGCGGTTGTTCAAGAAGGAACTAGTCTTTACACATTTAATAAGAAGTGGCGAAACAAATTACAAGACCTATTCGGCAAAAACCAATGACTGTAAAGTCTGTCCTTTCAGAGTGGAATGCTTCGGGAAAACAGCGACAAAGAACCATATCACGCCCCATCGCCCATGAACTATAGAAAACATGAAAAGGACAAAAACAAGTGGTTACAAACTGGTTCAAAAACTAAGAAGAATCTGGTGTGAAGGCTCAT
>NZ_JBHZPF010000053.1:0-35038 GCF_042787975.1 Peribacillus sp. YIM B13482 | reverse complement strand
CAAGACCTATTCTGTCAGTATTAAATCCAATGAACATATAGAACAGGCTACATTCCAGGAGAGTGAATATTTTAAAGGAAAATCAAAAGAACGTTATAAAATTGAAGCGAAAAACAGTGAATTGAAACACAGGCACGGGTATGATGTTGCAAAATCCTCGGGTCTACTTGGCATGGAATTACAAGGAGCAATGGCTATTTTCATCGTTAACTTGAAAAGAATATTGAAATTAATGGCCTAAAAAAGTGACAAACAGAAGCAAAAAAAGACGATTTCCATTCAAGTATCGAATGAGAATCGTCTTTTTTTAATTTGATTTACCGTACTAGTTAGAAAAACGTGAGTTTTTCAGCAGCCTCCTCAATGAGATGCCCTTTTTTCGCTTGAATTTTGGATGAACTCACCTATTCAAACAAAGGGATTTCCGGCGGCATCCCGGCTTCAGGCAAGAAATAAATGAAAATGGTGAAACAAATGATAAGCACGGAAAAGATGATGGCAATAACCGAAATGCCCAAGAGAAATTTTTTACCTGCTAAATATAAGCTGATCATCAGACTTGCAAACCCAATGATCAAATAAATGCAGGCTCCAACATATGAATTCAACTTTGGGAGAATCCCCGTGATGAAAAGCAGAACGAAAGTCATTTGCAGGGATATGCATATTCTAAGTAAACGTATCATTCTTACCTCCTGTCTATTTAAAAAGTTTAGTGAGATATTTAAATATAAAACTCGCCCCTATCAGCCTCTTCATGAACCATTGATAGCTAAGTGGTTCCTACATGGAAAATTTACATAGAATATAGGTCTAAAATTTTTTGTATGGGTAACTTATTCGCATGACTCAAATCAACAAAAAAAGGTAGTTGCCACTTTTGAGTCTTTATTGCCTGTTTACTAGTTGGATTATCCCAAATAGGATAAATCCTTATTGCCATTTTCCCTTTTACATTTTGCGTTTTAAGGACATTTTGTTTTGCGAGAATTTCTTTCGGGAAGATAAATTGCCCAAAATGGTCATTACTCATTGAGGTATTGATGACCAATAAATCAGGAGAATTTTCATATGCAAAGGGTTGATTTTTATCATTTTCGTCTTTTTCCCAAAACGCAACAAACTGTCCCACTTTATTGGGTGTTATTTTTGCGACTCTAAATCGAACCGATTTTGCATTTAAGTGAAATGTTCCAGCTCCGTATTCGGAATTTTGATATTCTTCTTGAATTGATTTTATAGACAGATGATTAGGTTCATAAACTATTTTGTTTACATGGGTTAAAGCTCTATAAAATTTATTCATTTCGCTACTCCTATTTACTTTGGAATGAAGCTTCATTGGTTTTTTAAGCATAAACTATGAGGCTGCTAAAACATCATATCAATTTTTTGGTAAAAATGGTATGTAATCAATCTGGCACGGTCGATACTATTACAATGCGAAAAAGCAAGATGCCAAAATCATTGTAATAAAAAAAATGACCCCGTTTAATTCGAGGTCATCTTCATTATATAGTCCATTCCTTTTTTCCTTACTGCTGGCTAAGTGTTAGCGAATGCCTTTCATGTAACCTTGAATCTTTGGTGATAAGGCCATCAGGGCCAGTCCAAGGATTATTGAAGCAACGCCGATCACTCCAAAATAAGCCATTTCGGTTTGAGGAGTGTAGAATCTGACGATTTGTGCGTTTAGTGCTTGTGCTGCTGCACTTGCCAGGAACCACAGGCTCATCGTTTGTGCCGAGAATGCAGCTGGAGCCAATTTTGTAGTTGCTGAAAGTCCAACAGGGGATAAACAAAGTTCTCCAAGCACTACAAGGAAATAGCTAAGTACAAGCCATAGCGGATTGACTAAAGAGTCTGATCCACCGAAATAAACAGGAAGCAGGATCACCAGGAATGATAAACCGGCGAACAGTAGACCTATTGAGAATTTTTGCGGTATGGTCGGCTGGCGCTTTCCTAGTTTAATCCATAACCATGCGAATACTGGTGCAAGGGTAATGATGAACAAAGGGTTCAATGATTGGAACCATGCCGGGTTTATTTGCATTCCAGCAAAATTCAACTGTGTCCGTTTGTCTGCATAACTTGCTAATATAGTCGCACCTTGCTCTTGAATTGCCCAGAACATGACAGCTGCTATGAACAAAGGAATATAGGCCATCAATCGTGAACGTTCAACAGAAGTTGTTTTAGGGCTGCGATACATGAAAATGAAATAAAGGGTCGGAATAAGGATCCCTAGAATACCTACAAGATTAATAAAGGTTTTAATCGTTAAGATACCTTTAGTGGCAGTGATGCCGATGATGGCAGCTAAAATCAATGCAGCTATTCCCAATTTAGTGAATACGGTTTTCTTTTCATTTTGTGATAATGGGTTAGCAGGAAGAGTTCCAGCTAGGCCCAGGTTCTTTTTCTTTGTTGCAACAAAGACGATGAGCCCAATTAACATACCAATTGCCGCCAGCCCAAAACCAAGGTGGAAGCTGTAGTTCATTCCGACTGTACCGACAAGAAACGGTGAAAGGAATGCACCCATGTTGATACCCATATAGAATATACTGAAACCGGAATCCCGGCGATCGTCATTTTCTGCGTATATTTCCCCTACAATGCTGGAAACATTCGGTTTTAATAGACCAGTACCCAGAACAATGAGTACCATGGAAACAAAGAACATGGAGAGACTGCCTGGTACAGCAAGGACAATATGCCCGAGCATGATTAAAATACCACCGTAAAATACGGCTTTTGAAGTCCCGAAAATCCTATCGGCAAGCCATCCGCCAATTATACCGGACATATATACTAAAGATCCGTAGATGGATACTAGGGCAAGGGCTGTGTGTTCATCAAGACCTAGTCCCCCTTTAGAAACTTCGTAATACATATAGTAAACAAGAATGGCCTTCATGCCATAATAGGAGAAACGCTCCCAGAACTCAGTAAAGAAAAGGGTGAATAGTCCTTTTGGGTTTCCAAAAAAACCTTTTTGGGGTACACTATCCACAATTTTCTGTTTATTTATCGTTGCCATACCTAGCCCTCCTTTTATTATTGTATAATAACTTTTATTTTCTCTGTTGTAAACAAATATTTAGTATATTTAAATAATTAATTTCAAAATAAATAATAATAGCTATTAAACAAAGCAAATCACACTAAAATCCTCCTAAAAAAAACGTCCAATCAATTTAGTCTAAAAGGAAGCTTCCATAAATGATATATTGCCCTAACTTTACCCATGTATTACGTTTGATAACAGTTTGGTTACGAGAGGGAAATTGCGAACCTTGAAAAAACCAGCCAAAACCGTTATATACACCGTATAATAGAAATAACAAAAAAATGAGGAGGCACAAATATGATAGGGTTAGTAACCGTTGTAATGATATTTTCCATTCCCATTATTGGAATCCTAACAAGCCATTTCGAAAAACAGGCAAAAAACAAACATAATATGATTAAAGACGAATTGGAACTCGAAAAACTTAAACACGCGAACTTCCTTATTGAAACGGAAAAAATGAGGCTGGAACTGGATCAGATGAAATTTGATGAAAAAAAAGACGAGCCAAGGTTACTGTAGTCAAGTAACATTGGTTCGTCTTTTTAATGGTTTTTGGGAGTTCCCGTTTTATAAACCCCTCGCCCTTCATAAGTATAATTAACGGACATTACAAATAAGGTCATTTAATGGATATATTGATCGCCAACAAGAAGGTCTGACAGCACCTTTGTCGGGATGATGAACTCGACGGCCCCCATATACCCGGGCGCAGCTTCATAGCTGTTAAAGGCGATGACTAGCTTGCCATCTTTGTTTATATAAAAGTTTTGGTTTTCATCAATGCCTTTAAATGCAGTAAGATCATCATCTTCGACCCAATATATCTTTTCCGGATCTTCAGCCATCTGCCGCTTCATCTGTTCCTTGATGTTCTTACTGATCACCTGAAGATAACGATCATCTTTAAATAGGCTATTTAACGTTAAAAGCACTTCGTTTTTCTTGTCGACTGTATCGAATTGACTTTCTGTAGAACTGGAAGCAGAAATCGTGTCCGTATAGCGCTGTACGGATAATATCGTTTCATTATCTGTCAATATCTCATATCCGCTTTCCACCGAGATATTGCCCTTTTCCCCTTCCTTCAGTTTTGACATGGAGTCGGTGAATTCCTTGTAGAGCTGCTTGCTTTCCGATAAGTATTTATCATTCAGGCTATTTTCAAGCTGTTTATTCTCCAGTCCGGAAATTGCAGGTGTTTTGATCACGGCCGAGGAATTATTCACATCCTCTTTCCACTCGACGAAGGTAATCACTTTAATGACCTTATCGACTATCGGAATATCACTCATGGCCTTTGCCGCTGCCGGACTGATGTTTACGGAAGCTGTCACTATCAGAAGCGCTGCAGCCGCAGACACCAGGATATTCCTTCCAACCCTTGGCTTCTTCCTGGGCTTTTCATTCAAAGCTGCTTGAACGACATCATTCAATTCTTTAGGGATCGGTGTTTTAAGATACTCTTCCCGCAGATCTTTTAATTTTTTTTCCATCTTTTCGTTTCCTCCCGTTCAGTCATGTTAATCCGCAATAGTTGCAGCGCTTTATATAATCTCGTTTTAATCGTGCTTACATTCTCTTCCAGAACCGCCGCTATCTCTTCCAACTTCAGGTCCTCAAAGAAACGAAGAACGACTACTGTTTTATACTTGACCGAAAGTCCTTCCAGGGCCTTTTGTAAATCCAGGTCGGGGTAGTGATCTTCCTCTCCGCTGCGTAAGTATTCTATTGTTTCGTCATCGGCGACTGTCAGCTTCTTTTTCTTTCGCAAAACATCAAGTGACGTTCGGACTATGATCTTATATAACCAGCTATCTATAGAAGCAGCGTCTTTTATTTTGTTGCTGGAGGCAAGTGCTTTTCTAATCGATTCCTGCACGATATCAAGCGCATCCTCTTGATTTTTGACATAGTAAAAAGCAAGTCTGTACAAATTGTCTTGCCGTTCGGTTATCCGGGCCGTTATTAATTGATTCATATCTAGATTTTTCATTGCATGATAGAGCTCCTTACATTTAAATTACGTATCCTAGGTACAAAGGATAGACGTTCGTGCAGCCATAAAAGTTTGAAAATGAACAAGGAAATATTTATAAATAAAAAAATGAAAATTTTTACAAACTTTTAAGGCTTTTGGCGCGTCTATATAGTAGAATGATTATCGAGGTGGAGTGCAACATGAGGAAACTAAATTATAAAAAAGTCTTTATTTTTCTATTTTGTCTAATAGCTGCAGTGGGAACGGTGGGGTTAGCCATCAAAAGCCTTGCTTTTGATAAGAAGAGAACCGTTTCCGCCTATACAAACGATAAAAATTACCCGGAAGCTGATATTCAAACGTATTTGAAAGATAATACGAAAGGCGGTTATTCGGCAAGCAGACCCGTTTTGCATATAGAAAATATCGACAAGCAACTAGAAGCTTACATAAAGAAAGAAATTAAAGATTATGAAAAAAGATGGAAAGCATCCGACGGAAAAGCATCCGAGCTTAACCTCACATACACGATCCTTCATTTCAGCCAGCAGACCATTACCATTTCCTTCGATAAATATGAACAAGTGGAAGGAAAGAAGCAGTCCGAATCCCGGATCTTCACTTATGATATTCCATCTCAGCAAAAGCTCTCTATAGAAGACATCTTTGCCACGGATTCTGATTATTTATCCGTTTTATCCGATATTGTTTTTGAAGAGTTAACCGAGAAGGAAGAAGAAGGCATTTCACAGAGTCTTATTAAGAAGGAAAACAAACTGAAGGCGGCCAACTTCGATTCTTTTTCAGTCTTGAAAAATACGCTTGTATTCTACGTTAAGACTGATGATTCAACTAAGACACATACAATAGCCATCAAGAAGGAACTTTTTAACGATAGCTTGCTAGATTCATATAAAAGTAAAGAATTGAATGAGGATCGTGTAAAGGAATGGCAGCCGAAACATATCGTCGCTAAACTGCCCGTGCAAAATGAATGGATCGACCCATCAAAAAAGGTCATTGCCTTGACGTTCGATGACGGGCCACATCCAATTCATACCATGTCCATTCTTGAAGACCTGAACAAGTATGATGCACACGCGACCTTCTTTGTGCTTGGAAGCCGTGTACAGCACTATCCGGAAGTTCTGCAAAAAATGCTTGAACAAGGAAATGAGATCGGCAACCATTCATGGGATCATCCGCAGCTGACTCGCTTAAGCAAGAACAAAATCAAGAGTCAAATCGAACAGACCCAAGACGCTGTAGAAAAAGCTACAGGTTCTGAGCCAAGTCTCGTCCGTCCCCCATATGGAGCGATTAACGGTAATGTGCGTGAATACATGGAGGATATGGAAGTCACACTCTGGGATGTCGATCCCGAAGATTGGAAAGACCGCAATGAAAAGAAAATCGTGAGCAAAGTGATGAGTAAAGCCAAAGACGGCGGAGTCATATTAATGCATGATATCTATCAAACTAGCGCCGAAGCTGCAGGAAAAATCATCAAACAACTGCATGACAAAGGGTATCAGCTGGTCACTATTTCGGAAATGGAAAGGGTAAAGAAAGACCGTGAACTTTCCGGAATCGTCATAAATGAATAATCAAAAGGAAAGAGCCTGTTTCATCATTCAAAACAGGCTCTTTTGCATCAGATAAAATAAGCAGGCCTTTGATCATATAGCAAAGGTCCCGCCCGTTTTTTCATTCACCAAGATCTACATTATGATAAACTTGTTGCACATCTTCCAAATCTTCCAATGCATCAATCATCTTTTCGAATTGTACCTGTGCATCTTCTGGAAGGGTTAGGTCATTTTGTGCAAGCATCGTCAGCTCTGCCACTGTAAAATCGGTGATTCCCGCATCCTTGAATGCTTGTTGCACAGCATGGAATTGTTCAGGTTCAGCATAAACGATGACCGCTTCTTCTTCTTCAATGATGTCACGTACATCAACATCCGCTTCCATTAACAGTTCAAGCACATCATCAGCCGTTTTACCTTCAATCCCGATGACAGCCGTTGCATCGAACATATAAGCAACAGAACCGCTGACACCCATATTCCCGCCATTTTTCCCGAATGCGGCACGTACATCAGATGCCGTCCGGTTCACATTGTTTGTCAATGCATCCACGATGACCATTGATCCATTTGGACCGAATCCTTCATAACGAAGTTCGTCATAGCTTTCTTCCGAACCGCCTTTAGCCTTTTCAATCGCACGGTCAATGATCGCTCTGGGAACATTGTACGTTTTCGCACGCTCAAGTACGACCCTTAACGCCTGGTTGGATTCCGGATCTGGTTCACCTTGTTTCGCCACTACATATATTTCCCGTCCGAACTTAGCATAAATCCGACTTGTATTTGCATCTTTTGACGCTTTTTTTTCTTTAATGTTATTCCACTTACGACCCATTATATTCCACTCTCTTTCATCATTGAATATACCGATTAGATTATTAAGATACTGCCCTACGAGAAAACCAATTACGGGAATTCCTTTGAAGATAGGCTATACGTTTACTAGATTATATTATACATCAATTGTATAAGTTTGAAAAAGTCCTGTACATCCCTCACTCGCATTAACTCAGCGGGTTGGCGCTATATATTATAAAATGCTATGGTGACATCAAGAGTGGTATAGTATGAATTGATCGGAAAGGAGAGATGATTCATGACGGAAAACCAAATCATCATCGGGATACCCGGAAAGTGGAAGGACCGGGCAGAATTGATTCAAACGGTCGCTTCCCAAAGCGAAGGGTACCTGTTAGCAGGGAATATTTTTCATACCAAGGATAAGAACATAACTTTTCAGGCAGAAATCCAGGATTATGAACCCACTTTAAAAGAGACCTTTTCTTACGCCAGTAAAGATGCCTTTTCAGAGAGATTATTAGCGGAAATCAATGAACATACCTTTACCGTTTATATAATAGCCGATACCGGAAATGTTACGGACTTGATCGATGCTGGGGCAGCAATCCTTAGGGCAGGCGGAATGGCAGTGAAAATAGAAACAGCTGGCATTGCCCATTCAAAGGAAGATTGGCAAAAGCTTCATCAAAGCCCCGATATTCTCTCGGTATATGCCCATTTTGCCACGATCATTGGAGAGGAAGATTATTATTGTTCATTCGGAATGAAAGCCTTTGGGCTTCCAGATGCCGTGACACTTAACACAATGAGTCCGAAAGAGGCGGCATCTTTACTTAACACATTTAATTATTACCATCTAGGTGAACGGCCTCTCTTTACAACTGGCGAAACCTTTAGCATACAACAAGATGCCCCCGACTTTATATTGACGGGCCTTCAGGACTTTAGATATGAAGAAGACCATCCCTTCTACAACCCGTTTGGATTGTGGAATTTAGGGACAAGTAAATAGAGGAACGATTCGCTCCTCCCAGACTTTAGACAAATTCGAACTGCCCCGTAAATGATAGACACCAAACTAACATTTACGGGGTGTTTTTTATTTTAAAAACGTTCCGATTGATTTCAGAAATCCGCTCCCTTTCCGCCGACTGTCTGCCAAGCCTCCTCGGCGCAAGCGCCTGTGGGGTCTCAGCTAGCCAGTTATTCGGCAGGTGTGTCGCAATTTTCTTCCACCAATAACGGATTCATAAAACAATAAAAAAACATATAAAGCGAGTGCCTGGAGAGGAAATCAACGACCTAGTCTTAATAATCATCAGGAAAGAGACCATCCGAACTTCCTTTTTTAGACACTAGGGGTTCAACCGAATTTTTCACTCTTTTCTTTTTCATGTTCTTTCTTCACGAGTGTCATGCCGCTCGCTTGGTATTTAAGGATCTTTTGAATGACCGTGCCAAGATGTGCACCCGCTTCAACTGGCGGGATCCCGCCTTTATGGATGTTGGAAATGACCATCCTCTCTGCTTCAATTATGCCCAAACAAGGTTTATAGCAAATATAAGCGCTTAATGATTCAGCACTGACAAGACCGGGCCGTTCGCCGATCAACAGGACAATGACCTCAGGCCTAAGGATTTCTCCAATATCATCCATCACGGCAACCCGGCCCTTTTCAATATAGAACGGTGTACCTGCATCCAATTTTGCCGCTGCCAAAGATTGTCTGAAAGATAAATAGACGTCCTCCACATTCTCTTCGATCGCCTTGGCACTTAAGCCATCGGAAATGATGATTTGAACCGTTGGGGCCATTATGCATTTTGCTTCGATCATTCGCTTTGCTTCGTCCGACAGCCTCCTGCCATAATCCGGACGCCGTAAATAGACTTCCTTATCATCGGCCTTCGTTTTCACCTTGAATAAATCCATGCGTTTCAATAGAGTTTCACTGACTTCACCATATACAGCATCAACGGCCGCCGCATGGTCAAAACGGAATTTCAGCCAGGAATCCGTTTTAGGACGTGTCCCCGATCTGCCTATCCCTATCCGGGCAGGGGTTTTCGCTATCAAGGCATCCAATTCTTCTTTATTATTCGGATCTTTCATTCCCATATCATCCACTCCTAATGGTTAAATATAGTTGGATCACCGGCACGCTTCGTTAACTTGCCGTTTTCCAGAATCCCCATCTTCACCAGCCAAGCTTCATATAATGGGGCTGGCCGCTTATCCATCGTTTGTCTCAATGTCGCAATATCGTGATAACTCAAAGACTGATAGTTTAACATGCAGTCATCCCCCATCGGAGTTGCGATGATGAAATTCACACCAGCCGCCGTTAAAAGTACACCCAGGTCCTCGATATCATTCTGATCCGCCTTCATATGATTCGTATAGCAAATATCCACTCCCATCGGCAGACCATGCATTTTTCCCATGAAATGATCTTCCAACCCGGCGCGGATGACCTGCTTGCTGTTATATAGATATTCAGGTCCGATGAATCCGACGACCGTATTGACAATGTACGGATCAAAATAGCGGGCAAATCCATAGTTTCTGGCTTCAAGCGTCACCTGATCGATTCCGAAATGCGCTTCCGCCGATAACTCCGAGCCTTGCCCCGTTTCAAAATAAAGATGCTGCGGACCTGTGCCGGTCCCATGAGCCTTTGCCACCTCGTTGGCTTCTTCGAGCAATTGAACGTCAATTCCAAAAGAACGATTGGCCGCTTCCGTTCCGGCTATGCTTTGAAAGATCATATCAGCAGGTGCACCCTGCTGTACTGCCTTCATTTGAGTGGTCACATGTGCAAGTACACAATTTTGGGTCGGGATGTTCCACTTCTGGATTACGTCCTGTGTCGCATGAAGCAGCCGCTTTACGCTTTCGACTGAATCATCAACAGGGTTGATTCCAATGAGGGCATCCCCGATTCCATAGGAGAGACCTTCTTTCAAAGATGCGAGCATGCCATCCACATTGTCAGTCGGGTGGTTAGGCTGAAGGCGCGAGGCAAGCGTTCCCTTGTATCCAATCGTACTATTATTCTTTGTGAGCACTTCGATTTTATTGGCAGCATGGATAAGGTCAAGGTTCGACATGATCTTGGCTGCCGCAGCAATCATTTCACTATTCAGCCCCCTGCTTATTCGCTTTAAATCGTCACCTGTCGTTTCGTCACTCAAAATATATTCACGAAGCTCGGCAACGCTCCAATTCTTCACAGATTGATAGATGGCTCCATTGATGAGACCATCTATGATCCGTGACACTTCATCCTCTTCCGGGGAGAGTAAGGGATAATTCCTAATGTCCGCCAAAGTCAATTCGCTAAGCACAGCTTTCGCCGCAATCCGTTCTTGGACAGAATCCGCCGCAATTCCCGCAAGCCTATCTCCTGATTTCTCTTCATTCGCTTTGGCCAAGACTTCTTTCAACGATTTGAATTGATGGATTTCCCCAAAGTATTGAGTAGATAATTTCATCGTATAATCCTCCGTTTCTTAGTTGTGGAAGGTCAGTGTTTTTACGACAACCGGAACGACCCCTGTCCGCAGCAGCCTTCCTATATCTAAATAATCCCCATGTTCCACTTGTGTCTGATCAATGCAGATGACCGGCAAATCTGGTCGGTTCGCTAGAAATGTTTGACCAAGCACCTTCCCGTAATCACTGTCCATCACAATTATCAGAGGTTGCTGCTGATTCGGTTTTTGCATCAAAGCCTCGGTAAATTCGGCTGCAAGCTGCTGTATGTCCCGAAAAGATAGATAAGGTAAATTCGTTAAATAAAAGGCAAAATTCAGTCCTTCCTTTAGTGGATCGTATATCGTTATCGCATCCTGAACCGATTGTGCCATTATCCCGGTTCCATCATCCAGCACGCCTTGAAAATCGATGCGGTAGACTGGGATATTACGGACTGGCAGATGAGAATCATTCACCTCGATGGTAGCACCGCTGATTTCTGTTGTATGCGTGCCTGCTCCTAGAACAGTCGCCCGAACCGTTTCAACGGGCTGTTCCCACTCCCATGCAGCCAATACTTCATTTTCCTTTATAGAGGTTGCAAGCATCCTGCCGATATCCTGAAAGCTTTTGTCTTCCCGTTCTTCATGATAGATGCAATCACTGACACCTCCCGAGAACATCAACACATCTATTCGTCCTGTCCAAGATGGCTCCTTCCCCACTATTAGAAGTTCATCTTCTTTTGTGAATGAACCAGCCAAAAACCTCGAAAGCACCTTAGACATTTCATTTGCGATGATTACCCGATCAACATTCAAAGGTGAATGCCCTTTTGATTTCAGCCATTTTCCTATTGAGGGAGCAACCTTCACCTTCGCTCCCTCCCATTCCACCAAACGGCCTCCTATATGCAGTGTGCAAGTTCCGCAAAGCATACCAGAACGGTATACGGCAATATTCGCCGTTCCCCCGCCAATATCTATATTCGCTATAGTCTTTCCTGTCTCGATCGAATGTTGATAGGCACCAGATCCCTTTGCGGCAATGATTCCCTCCAAATCCGGACCAGCTGCCGCTACAAGGAATTCCCCTGCCGCTTTGGATAACCGGTATACCATTTCTTCTGCATTTTGTTTGGTTGCCGTTTCACCTGTGATGATGACGGCCCCTGTTTGTATGTTTTCCATCGTGATCCCGGCTTGATGGTATTCACTTTCCACCATACTTTGAACAGCAGGTATATCAATAACCGTATCGGATAAAAGCGGGGTCTTGAAAATGGGACTTCGATACAGAATTTTCTTATCGGTAATTTCTATTTTTGGCACCTGTCCGCCACCCGCAACATTCCTAAGCGAAAGCTCGCTGATAACAAGTTTCGTCGTACTAGTGCCAATATCGATTCCTGCACTGATGATTCGTTCCGTCTGTTCATTCATTAAATTCACACCTCAGTTTTACACCACTTGGATTTCATCGCTATCTTCTTCCTGGTTATTCGTTTTATATTCATTTATGCCGATGACTCCCGCTGCACGATCTTTTTCCTCCAATTCCAAAGCTTTCGGAACGGACAGCCAGTAAGCAAGACCGATTCCAATAGCGCCGGCAGATAGCTTGCCTACTATGACGGGTAAAATTAAGGATGGCTGAAAGTTGGCTGTGAAAGATAAATGATCGCCTAATAGGAAAGCTGCACACACAGCGAAGGAAATGTTTATGACCTTATCCTTCGGAGGCATATCTTTAACAAGTTTGAACATCGCCAATATATTGGCTACCGTGGCTAATATCCCTGCACTCCCCGCTTTGCTCAATCCGATTTTCCCGCCCATCACTTCAAGCGGCCTGCCCGCATATTTTTGAATCAAGTAAATCATTGGAAAAGCACCTGCCAGCATAATCCCGATATACCCTGCCGTTTCCAGGGCACGGAACTGATCCGCCTTATCGGCCATGATGGGATGGAACCCCCAAGCACCAAATACATTGGAAAACAGTCCGGTGAAAATCTCCACGATTGAAAACACGAGTACAAGTTTAATAGCGGCATCCAATATTTTCCCAAACCACATGAACCCTTTGATCATCAAATCCGGCAGGAAATAAAGACCTAACGCAAGCAGCACCACAAAAATAAGAAGTGGAGAAAGATTCAAGGCAATTTTCAAATAGCTCAACGCGAATTCGTGTGTAGAATTCGCATTCGTGGAAATCACTTCGCGAATTTTCGAATTCGTTGCCACCACTAGCACGCTTGAGATAAAGGCGCCAATGGGAATCGTCAGGATCCCTGACATGACACCAAGTGCCATGTATTTATGATCACGCTTCTCTAGCATGGCAAGCCCCATTGGAATCGAGAATACAATCGTTGCTCCAGACATGAATCCGACAATCATCGCCATGATCCAGCCTTCATATGATTCCTGCAGCTCGGCCGCCAATTGATAGCCGCCCATATCCGTTGCCAAAATCGTTGTTGCAGCGAGTGCGGGATCTGCACCGATCGCCGCGAAGATCGGTCCGCATACTGTATCGATGAACCATGATAAATAAGGGATCGAGGCCATGATTCCAGCTGCCGGGATAAATATATGGCCAACCGTATGCAAACCTTCCATGAACTGTTTGCCCAAGCCTTGCTCACTGTCTTTAATCGATGCCATTGCACCGACAACGGCACACACCATAATGATATAAATAACGAATTTACCTACCATCTCCATACATATTCCCCCTGAATTACGATTTGATTTGGCCTATCGACTTTAAAAAAGGGTATAAAAAAAGACGCCTCTTATAGCCCAAACTTTGGTTATTTCAGTAGAATTGCCTACCTACAACCAATTTGGTCCATCAAAGCGCCATTGCTTCATCTATTCACTTGTTTTTGATCCTTTGTAACGATTAGGCGTGCCACTGTCTCCATGGAAAGCTGCTTATCCATGCTTAGCTTTCTCAGTTTTTTGTAAGCGGTTTCTTCCGATACATTCTTCATTTTCATGATAATTCCTTTTGCCTTTTCAATGACTTTACGATTTGTGAGCGTTTCATCCAATTGGGCATTTCGTTCCTGATACTTTTTTGCATTGGCTGCTTGCAGTAAAGCTATCTCCACTGCGGGAATCAAATCCGCCTCCGTTATTGGCTTTACAAGATATCCTACGATATTTGCCCGTTTCGCCTCGTCGATATATTCACGCTGGCTGAATGCAGTTAAAAGCAGGACCGGTATCTGAAAGGTATTGGAAATCACCTCGCTAGCCTTAAGCCCATTCATTTTAGGCATTTTTATGTCCATCAAAACGAGATCCGGCTGCAGTGCATGTGCCAATTCAATCGCCTTCTCGCCGTCACGTGCATGTCCAACCACATCGAAGCCTGCATCCTTGAGCATAATCGTTATATCAAGGAGAACGATCGATTCATCTTCCACGACCAAAATCCTCTTGACCACGTCTCCCACCTACCTCTTGTATGGAAATCTTACAGAAGCCAGGGTACCACCTTTAATCTGGCGAATAGAAAACTCCCCTTCCAAATCATTTTCCACTGTCATACGGATGATATCCAGCCCCAAAGAAGGTTTCACTGCCGGCGAATATCCGATGCCATCATCCTTAACTTGAATCTCCAATTCAGAACCATCCTTGTGAAAGCATACAGTAATCTTCCCATCCGTCCCTTCCATGAAAGCATGCTTCACACAATTATGGATGAGCTCATTCACCACCAGCGCGACGGAAATGCCGATGTCGGAATCAATGGAATGAAGCTCCCCCGAATATTCAATGCTTATGACATTACGGGCATGATCCTCCGTACAAACAATCATATCTCCTATTTTCTTAATGAGCTCCAATAAATCCACGTGGTCGACATGGCTGCTTGCCAAAATGATTTCATAAACCGACGATATGCTTAACACCCGGTTCAAACTGACCAATAAATGGGGCTTGCTTTCTTCTGGGGCCCCTATCCTCATTTGCAGCCGAAGTAAACTGGCAACAGTCTGCAAATTATTCTTCACCCTATGATGAATTTCACGAATGGCTACTGACTTGCTAATCAGCTCTCTCTCTTTATCCCGCAGTTCAGTCAGATCCCGGATGATGATGAACGTTTCATTGGCATTCTTGTTGCCTAAATGGAACTTCCTTATTTGGAAAATCTTTTTACCAATGTTCAGTTCCATCATTAAAATCTCTTCTTTTGAAGCAAGAACATCGGCAAAGCCTGGAAAATAATTTAAAATGGAGTCCCCTAACACACAGTCGGTCAAACATATTTCCGTTACTAAATTAATGGCGGCGGGATTCGTATAGACAAGTCGGTTCTGGCTATTAATCAGGAAAATGGACTCTTCGATAAATTCGGGAACTAAGGAATTTTGTTGATCTTGCCTTCCAAACTGATTAAACGTTTCAGGTTCTTCTTGAATCACCTTCTCCATGATCAAAACGGCTATGACCCGATTGCATTCCCCCTTGACCGGAACGACACTTTGCTCCACCATCGCTCCCTCTTGAGTCAATGCGCGATTCACGAACATGTCCTTTCCGGTCCGCAATACATAAAATACTGCCGGCTCAAAAGCCTCATAGGCAAATTTCCCGACAACCGGATGATCATAAACCGATTTTACGGAATGTGCGCTTGCCTCTGCCACGACTATGGCATGCTTCCCTTCAAGCACCGGACAATCAATAAAGACATTCGCTTTATTCAAATTGGCTATCAACGATAAATTCGCAGACAAGTTTTCAAGAGTTTGAATATCCTTGTCCAGTAAATGAGTATGCATCTCACATAATTCTCGGACAGCAGTTGTCCGTTCCATAGGCAAAACCCCAATAAACGTTTATTCATGGATATTATTATTGATTATTATAGTTACCGCCCTTATTTTTGTCAATATTCAAAATATTCAAATGTTATGTATTCTAACATTAGATAACGATATTTAAATAGTATTCAATTTCATGGCCACCATTGCATTAGCAGGAGTCGCCTGGCAAAAATGGATCCGCTTTTACCCCTTGTTTTTTATCCGGTTCCTCTTATCTGGCGCTTTCTTATCATCGCTCAAACAATTCAATGGAATGGTTAAATTCAAATGAAAGAAATACTAGAGCAACTTTCATCATTACGTTGCTTTAATTGAATAAATTAAACGCCCTACTCGTCTGACCCGTAACCCATTGGGTTTGTTTACTCACTAAAAATGAAACCACATTGGCAATGTCATTCGTTTCACCTAAACGTCCGGAGGCATTCATTTTTTTCATCCCTTCAATTTGCGGCCCTACATAAACAACTCTGTGTTAACCGGTCCTGGAGCAGTTGCATTGATCGAAGCCTTGTTGATAAGCGAAGAATGTCCCCTTCCATACTCATGAATTTCACCTCTTTTGGTTATAGTAAAGAAGAAAATAACGGAGGAGGTCCATTCCATGAAAAGTTCAAAGGAATTTGTTGAGAGCATTCAAGAGCAGCAAAAAAAGGAAGAAGGCAATTTTCGCCGCCAAGGTAACGGCAACCCCGCGCAGAAATTACCGAATAAAAAACATTAATGAAGCCCATCACCAAAAAATCCCCGCCTTATATTAAGGCAGGGATTTTTTTCATTCCGGTGTACTTTTTTTCTTCTTCATCACTTCGATTTCTTTTGAAAATGTGTCTTCTATCTCCTTTTTATTTCCATATAAAAAGAGGTTATCCCCTAATTTAATTTTATACTCATATAACTCTTTCCTGATTTTCACTTCTCCGCTTTCAATAAATAAAATATTGATGTCCGCTCCATGTGGTATGACATCAAACACTTTGACATCAATGAATTCGGAGTCCTCATAAATATCAATCTCCATGACCACGTCTTCATCTTCTAAAAATAGGACCTCTTCTATCGGATGTTCCCATAATTCATAATGATTGTACATCTCACTGCGCATCTTATTCGATATTCTATTATTCAGGAACGGAGTTTTCACAAAAATGGCTAAAACCACCAATATTCCAATAATGATGCTTAACTCCATCAAACGAAGGTCATCTGTAAGCAATGTACTAATCGATGAAATGATGACAGCAAGTGAGAAGGCACCAAATAAAATCAAAAACATGCTTATTTTCCTTCGAACGGGATGATCAATAATGGATTTTGACTCGTCAGTTGTAAAACCGGTACCTGTAAGCATGGAGATAACCTGAAATCTGGCTACAGTGCTTTTTAATCCAGTCAATTTCAACAAGGTAACCGATATTTCAATAACAAGAACAATAATTATAAAATAAAGTAGCATAAACACTAAATTCATCAAAATGATCACTTCCTCATCTATGGTTTACCCCAATCCCGTCAAAGAAATCATTCACTTACTGCGAAGAACTGGCATGACAAACAAAAAAACACAGTAAGATCCAAATCTGAATCCTACTGCGTTTATCAATTTATCAATCAGCATCTATCATAACTTCCAATTTCATTATTATTATTATTATGTTTCATATCAAATGGTCTTCAGCAGTAGTTTTTTTAACAGCGGTGTAAATTGTTCGGGTAATTCAGCTACACTCGGAATCATTAACCGTTCTTTGCCATAGATGTTTTTCATCGTCATTTCTTCACTTTCATCTACGCTGCCATCCGCTAAAAACAGGCCTAAAACTTCTATTCCTTTTTTCCTTGCTTCTGATACGGCCAGATGTGTATCGACTATTCCATTTTGATCATAATCGGCAGCTGCCGGCTCACCATCGGAAAATACGAGCAAGAAACGGTTTTTTTCACGTCTCTTTTCCAATTCCATTGTGGCCACCCTGATACTGTATCCGTCCCGGTTGTCTTCCTCCGGTTCAAGCTGCATGATTTTCGCTCCTGAATTCAGATAAAAAGAATCGGAATGGGACTGGATTACATGGAAGTAATTCGGCTGATATCCTTCTCTCACTTCATTTGCATCTTCCCAAAAACCTACGATCGAGTGGGGGATCCTTAATTTTTTCAGCACTTCATGAAACAGGACGACCCCCCGTTTCGTTTCATCCATCTTGTTATGCATTGAAGCCGAGCAATCGATAAGCAATGTGAATACGGCATCCATTTCATTTGAATCCTGGTTCTTTTTATAAAAGACCCTTGGATTTTCTTCAAGTACAAGCGGCAGTAATTTTTTCGATAAACGACCAAAAACCAAATCTTTTCTTGGTGCATTCTTTTTATTTTCCAATGTCTTTTCAATTGTACTGGAGAGTTTTCTCTTAAACGGTTCGATATCGGCAACAAACTCACGGTAGCGCTTCTCCTCAGTAAGTGTTGGTATTTTGGCTTCTTTAATTACCTGAACGACGTCTTTATTTTCTTCACCAAATGGATGTTCACCACTTTTGCCAATATTCGTTTGTTTCTTCTCTAGGGTTTCCTGCTGATTGTATTCCTTTTGTTGACTTTCCCCTGATGAGCCCTGAATCGAAGCCAGTGCTTGGTCGGCATCTTCCGCTTCACGCGCACCTCCGCCCATCAGACTTGTTTTCGTTCCTTGCTCCAATTCAAATTGAAGAAAGGTCGAATTATTCTCGCCGTTCTTATTCTCTCGATGCCAAGTCGAGAACTTTTCATCAATGAACTCACTTTTTTCTTCGTCTACATCTTCTGTATCATCGTTCAACAGATCATCATTTCTAGTCAGTTCATCAAATAAGGTATTTGCTGTATACTTCTCCACATTTGCAATTGGGAAGATGAAATATTCATTCATCGTATCCTTGTACTCATCGTTCACACGAAATACGATTTGCTCACAGATCCTCGTGATATCACTGGTGTTATTGGCTTCAAAGACCGAATGGATGAAAGGTTTGATTTTCTCCAGTTCTTCCAGCTGCCGTACATTGGCCCTGGGGAAAATCGGGTCCGGCCTGTCGGATTGAAGCAGTAAATATATGAGGCAGTATAATTCATCCAGTGCAAAACTTCTTGTGACATTCGTTGCTAATTGGCTTTCGAAATATTGTTTAAGGTAAGCCCTCCTTACCGAAAACCATTTTTTCGTGCCTGGCCTTTCTTTTTTCACCAATTCTTCCAACCGCAAGTCTTCCAATATAGCGAATAATTGGGCTGCAAACTTCGGAAGCGAACTTTCCCCGATGATGTCCTGGTACTCCTTCATGCTCTGGATTGTTGAATGATGCAGCGTACCTATCGTCCTAAGGAGCACGTCTGTTTTCAGCCCGGCTTCCTTCACTTCCTTATTTCCGTTTTCCCAAAAATGGCTGGCTGTTACCTTATACTCGATCAGATCAATGAAAGAGCCATAATTGTATTCGAATTCCAGCTCAGGAATGCCGGATAAGACAGTCGAGAGATCCTGCAGCTGTAAAAAAAGGGCCGTATCAATTATTGAATCATTGAATCGGATATACTTCATGAGGCATTCTCCTAGTTAGAATAATGTGTCAGCCAAGTTCTTCACAAACTCACGCTCCCGTTCCTCGTCCAACTTATCCACAACGGAACGGAGAATTGCCCGTTTCGGCGGGATCAATACACTCAGATCGCAAGCATCGAGCAAAGCCCTGATCGATGCCGCATCTTCTGCCACTTTCCCTTGATTCACGGCATTTATCAAATCACTCGACAGTTTAACGAACAATTCAATGCTTCTTGGGTCCTTCAGCTTTGTATTGGTTTCTATCAATTGCTTTAACTGCTCCCCTTCGATATAAGGAACTTCAATGACGACAAACCTATTTTTTAGCGCTTCATTCAGTGGCACTGTACCGACATACCCTTCATTGATTGCAGCAATTACATTAAAGCCATCTTTTGCAGTGATGACTTCATTCGTGAACGGATTCGTTATCGTCCTTCTGTAATCAAGCACCCCATTGATAAGCGGCAGTGTTTCCGGCTTCGCCATGTTGATTTCATCTATATATAGGAAATGACCGTGAGTCATCGAATTGATCACAGGCCCAGGTACGAATTCTATCACCTGTTTTTCATCTTTATAAGCCAATGTCTTGAAGCCCAATAAGCTTTCGGCATCCAAGTCGACTGAGCAGTTGACACTGAACATTGGCTGGTTGAATAGATTCGATAATGTCTCGGCAAACTTTGTCTTTCCAGCCCCTGTCGGACCCTTCAAAAGGATATTCTTCCCCATGCTCAAGGCCGTAATGGCATCTATCATCAACTCCATCTCGGGAGGCAGATATCCGCCGCTCCTTATCAATTCCTCAAATTGAGCAGGATTCTTTTTGCTTGCTTGTAATATATTTGCGATTTCTATTGGTAATCGATTAATCATTTTGTTCCTACACCCCTTTCTGAACATTTTAAGGCTCTTTCCCATTAAAAACAAACACTAAGGAAAAGAGCTGTCATCAAGACAGCTCCAGTTTGTAGACAAACTCGAAGTAAAGCAGTTTGCCTGCAGTTTTTTTATTTGAGAAACGTTCCAGTTGATTGGAACGGGTGTGCGAGACTTCTGCGGGAAAAACGCGTCAAAGGGAGGCCCCACAGGTGCAAAGGCGCCGAGGTCGGACCTCCCGCGGAAAGCGAGTGCCCTACGTTCCAATCAACAGACCCTCAAAAAAACGGTAGGCAAACTCAATTATTATCGAGTTTGCCTACCGTCTGAATAGCTGTCATCAAGACAGCACCTTTCATGATTTGAAGTTCATTCTCATATAGTTAATGAAGACCTTAATAGGCTTCCCTAGGATCCCTTTTCATCAGGCTTATCATATAGCCCAATAAACCGCCTATTATGGCAGGAATCACCCATCCTACCCCTACACTATATAGTGGAAGGTATTGAATGAAAAGATCCGAAACAGTTTCCATTTTAATTCCTGATGCCATTAATCCATCCATTATGCTGATGATGGCCGTTAATAACAAGCTTACAAAGTATACCTCCGATTTCCCTTTGAAAAAGGAATGGAAGAACGTTAGCACAATCAAAACGATCGCCACGGGGTAAAGCACCGTTAACACAGGCACCGTAATGGAAATGAGCTTGGTCAAACCTACATTGGCAACAGCTGCACTAAAAACGGAGAAGATGACGACAAATGATTTATACGAAATAACAGGCAGTATTTTATTGAAGTACGTAGAACAAGCCGTTATCAACCCAATGCTTGTAGTTAGGCATGCTGCGATCACAATCAATCCCAACAACACTGCACCGGCCGGTCCGAAAAAATGATGTGAGGCTTGAGCCAAAACGTCTCCGCCATTATCCAGATGACCCAGTTTTTCCACACTTGTCGCTCCGACATAAGTCAAGGCCGTATAAACGATCACCAACAAAGAAGCGGCTATTAAGCCGGCTTTCATGCAGAAGCCTAATACTTCTTTTCTTGAAGTGATTCCCTTATCTTTGATTACATTAATGATAATGATCCCAAAAGCAAATCCAGCCAGTGTATCCATGGTCAAATATCCTTCTTTAAATCCTTTAAAGAAAGAATTATCTGAATAATCTGCCGATGGTGACTGGATTTCACCCATTGGGTTAATAATTGCGACCACAATGAGGATCCCGATGAAAATCAATAATAACGGTGTTAATATTTTTCCGACAACATCCAGCATTTTTGATGGATTGATCGATAATAAACAGGCAATTCCAAAGTATATGATCGTGAATACCAGCAATGGTAAAAAACCGACGTCATTGGAAAGGAAAGGTTTAATCCCTATTTCGTAAGATACACTCCCCGTTCTCGGAAGAGCGAAAAGC
The DNA here is from genome assembly GCF_042787975.1 of Peribacillus sp. YIM B13482. Classification (NCBI taxonomy): domain Bacteria; kingdom Bacillati; phylum Bacillota; class Bacilli; order Caryophanales; family Bacillaceae; genus Peribacillus; species Peribacillus sp. YIM B13482. The sequence goes on along the minus strand of NZ_JBHZPF010000053.1, from coordinate 13,350 downwards.
GGTCCCAATGATAAATAAAGAACGACCGTGAAAATGATGCCGAACATCGGGTGTGCCCTGCTTGCAAGCGATTGGACATCATTTTTGCCTGAAAAACCAAATGCCAATATTGTAATGAATGGCAATCCAACCCCAGTAATGATGAATCCTAAACTAGCCGACCATAAATTGGTCCCAGCGGATTGACCGAGCATGGCAGGGAAAATTAAGTTTCCTGCACCAAAAAATAAAGCGAAAAGCATTAATCCTGTAACAATAACAAAAGAAAGTGGTGCTTTCTGTGACATAATGAGGCCTCCATTGTTTTAATTCTCTTAAACGAAGAAAAGAGTTGTCCATCAATTTCCGATAAAGGTTAAATGAACTTCTGTCTATTCTACTTATCTGTTAACATGTACTTACATGAAACTATGAATTATACATAACTCTCCTAACTATAAAATCCGATGGAACGTTTGTCAAAACTATCTCATTAATTATTCGGAAAAATCTTTCTTTTCTTACTTCTTTTTATGAAAATGAGTGAGGCATTTAGATTCAGCAGAAAATTTGAGTAAAAAGTACTGCAATTTATTTTGCGAATAAAATGTTTTAATATTCAGATATTTATTAATTCTATATAAATACAAGAAAAAAGGAGAAGGAAATATGATTACTGAAAAAGAAAAGATGGTGAACGGGGAACCCTATATGGCTGCTGATCCGGAATTAATAAGGGATAGGGAAAATGCAAGAAAGTTAACCCGGTTATACAATCAGACAACCGAAAACGAAGGGGATGAACGAACCTCACTGCTGAAACAGCTTTTCGGTTCCATTGGAACAAATATATATATTGAACCCACTTTTCGCTGTGACTATGGATATAACATTACTGTCGGGGAAAACTTTTATGCCAATTTCGATTGTGTCATTTTGGATGTTTGTGAGGTGAAAATCGGCAGGGACTGCATGTTGGCTCCCGGAGTGCATATCTATACTGCCACACATCCGCTGGATCCCTTCGAACGCTGTTCTGGAGTGGAATATGGAAAGCCGGTTACGATAGGGGATCATGTATGGATTGGCGGAAGGGCCATCATCAATCCTGGCGTTACAATTGGGAGTCATTCCGTCGTCGCCTCAGGGGCCGTCGTAACAAAAGATGTTCCTGATGGCGTTGTTGTCGCTGGAAACCCAGCGAAGGTCATCAAGCAAATTGAAGGAATTGAATAGCAGAGCTCACTCGCCCCTGAGTGGCCCTGCCTCCATTTGTCCGTTAAATATTCCTCAATGCTTCCGCAATCACAGTATCCCCAGAGATTAAATCGAAAGAACGCTTGTAGGTATTTTCCTCTGTCAATGACGCAAAAATCGTTCGAGCCACATCTTCCCGTGAAATCGAACCCCTTTCCAATTCTTCAGCGGCAGTCACTTTGCCCGTTCCCGGTTCGTTCACTAGTCCGCCAGGCCGAATGATGGTAAATATTAAATCGCTATGTAACAATGCCCTATCCGAATAGTGCTTGGCCACATAATACGGTTTGATGGCTTCATTCCAGTTTTCGCGATTATTGGCCTGAAAAGCACTCACCATGATGAATCGGTCGATTCCCAAATTTTCTGCCGCTTCAATCGTTTTAACAGCACCATCCAGATCAATCAACAGCGTTTGATCAGCTCCGGTGCTTCCTCCGGATCCCGCTGTAAATACGATGGCATCACAGTCTTTTGCCGCATTCGCAATCTCATCAACTGAGCCCGTTAAGCTGACGACTGCAGATTCGATTCCATTTTTCTCAAAATGTTGCCTTTGTTCTTCTTTACGAATCATTGCCCTTACACTATGATCCGGGCTATCTTTTAATAAATCTACCAGGTGTTTACCGATCTGCCCATTTGCCCCAACTACGAATACTTTCATAAAGTCAGCTCCCATAATGGTTAGTTTGGTTACAGTTCAAATTATTTCATGTACACAGCTCATTTTCAAACAATCAGCCCGTCATACATTGGAAAAAGTTTGGCAACCAGCCATATATATTTTATAATAATGACAATACGTGTTCTTTAGGGACATAAAGGGGAGGTGTAAAGATGGCAATAAGAATATTAATGCCACCTTCTGCAGCGTCTCATGCAAAGCCTAGTATTGGAGGCGATACTTTGCATGGGGTTAAATTAAGCTAAACTTAATCGCCCGACTTATCATTTCTAATATTTGGCTTTGCACCTTATTTCATTCTTAAAAAAGAATAAGGGGCTGGCAGAAATGAAATATGTAAAAGCGACGGCCGTTTTGCCTGAAAAGCTGATCGTTGAAATTCAAAAGTATGTGCAAGGTGAAACCATATATATCCCTAAACCTGAAAAGGCCCATCACAAATGGGGAACCCGTTCGGGATCAAGGGAACTGATCGATGACCGAAATGCCACTATCAAATATGCATTCAAAGATGGTCATAGCATCCATCAATTAGCCGAGGAATATTTTCTCTCCGCGGAAACCATCAAGAAAATCGTTTATTCCAAATAGGATTGCATGTGTAGCACTGATAATGATATCAGTGCTATTTGTATGCCGAGTATGTTTCTTAGTCGTTTTCCCCCTTTTAAAGCAGATATGATTTCTGTAAAGTAAAGAGAAACGGTATCATGTGACAAGTATCGCGCAACAGAAACAGGAGTGAAGAAAATGGAACCTTTTATCAGAAGCGAGCAGTATAACTTCATTAAATCACAAACACAGATTCTCATAAATGGACACGCGACCGCCAACGATAAGGATGTGATCCACACCCTGAAAACAGTCGCAAAAGAAAGGGTTTTAAGCTTATTCAATGACTTGAGCGAAGAGCAAAAACAACTGCTGGATCCAGTGGATACCATTAAAGATCCCGCACAGGCCGAAGTCTTTCTCTTACAGGTAAAGCCATTTGTGATCCCATTTAAAGAAGTAACCGAAAAAACGATAAAAAAATTATTTCCTAAGGCAAAGAAATTAAAAGCCCCTTTGTTGGAAAACATGGATTTGAGAGAGATTTCATACTTGGGATGGGATGATGTCGGTTCCGGAAAAAAATTCATCATTGCACACCATCATAATAAACTCACAGGATTGCACGGAACCATTAAACCAACCAACAAAAAAGGAATCTGTGCCATTTGCAGCCGCTTTGAAGAAATAGGGATGTTCATGTCCGAAACAAAAGGAACCGTCCAAGGGACATTCATAAAAAAAGGGAATTATATTTGCCTGGATAGTATGAAATGCAACCAGAACATAACGACTTTAGATAAAATGAATGATTTCATCGAGCGCTTGAAATAGTACGAAAAAGCAATCCTTTAATGGTGAAGGATTGCTTTTTCAAGTTTGGGCTTTTACTCGAAAGTTTCGGCGCTTTACTCGTGAGTTTCAGCGTTTTACTCGTGAGTTTCGGCGTTTTACTCGTAAGTTCGTGCACTTACTCGTGAGTTTTGGCGCTTTACTCGTGAATTTCGGCGTTTTACTCGTGAGTTTCGGCGTTTTACTCGTGAGTTTCGGCGCTTCACTCGTGAGTTTCGGCATTTTACTCGTGAATTTCGGTCGTTTACTCGTGAGTTTCGGCGTTTTACTCGTAAGTTCGTGCACTTACTCGTAAGTTCGTGCACTTACTCGTAAGTTTTGGCGCTTTACTCGTGAATTTCGGCGTTTTACTCGTGAGTTTCGGTCGTTTACTCGTGAGTTTCGGCCATTTACTCGTGAATTCCACTTTTCCCACAATAAAAAAAGGAAGCACCATATGGCACTTCTTTTTTCTATTAAGGCAATACCGTTGCGCCCATCAAGTAGCGGTCCACTTCACGTGCTACTTCACGGCCTTCATTGATCGCCCAAACGATGAGGCTTTGCCCTCTTCTTGCATCTCCGGCGGCGAAAACGCCTTCGACATTCGTTCTGTATTCGCCATAGACGGCATCAATTTTTTGATTGACTGTTTCAACGCCAAATTGAGTTAATAGTGGCATTTCCGTTCCTTCAAATCCGATTGCGATGAAAACGAATTGTGCAGGCCATACTTTTTCAGTTCCCGGAATTTCCCTGAAAATGTATATTCCATCATCGCCTTTGATTTTTTCCATGGAGATTGTGTGCAGTTCTTTAACATTGCCATTTTCATCGGCTACGATTTTCTTTGTTTGGATTGAATATTGACGCGGATCTGCACCAAATTTCGCTTCCGCTTCTTCATATGCATATTCAAGGGAAAATACATTCGGGTAGGCAGGCCACATATTATCTGATGTACGGGCCGTCGGAAGGATTGGATGCTTCCCGAATTGTACGACGCTCTTACATTCCTGGCGAAGGGCCGTCGCGACACAGTCAGCTCCTGTATCCCCGCCCCCGATGACGATGACATCCTTCCCCTTAGTATCTAAAAACTTGCCGTCTTCAAAATTGGAGTCCAACAGGCTTTTAGTCGAAGTGGTCAAGTAATCCATTGCTAGGTGAATGCCTGATGCCCCGCGGCCATCAATTTCCAGGTCACGCTGCTTTTGGGCACCTGTGCACAGGATGACTGCATCGTATTGATTTTGCAGTTCTTCGGCTGTTATATCTTTGCCTACTTCTGTATTGGTAATGAAATCGATGCCTTCCTGGGTCAATAATTTGATTCGGCGTGCAACGACTTCCTTTTCAAGTTTCATGTTCGGGATGCCGTATGTCAACAGCCCGCCTGCACGGTCTGAGCGCTCATAAACCGTGACCGAATGACCTGCTTGATTCAACTGGTCGGCACTCGCCAATCCTGCCGGGCCTGAACCGATGATGGCAATTTTCTTGCCGGTCCTGCTCTCAGGGATGCGAGGTGTGATCCAGCCATTTTCAAATCCTTTATCAATGATGGTCCGTTCAATGTTCTTGATGGTAACGGCAGGATCGCTTATCGCTACCGTACAAGACCCTTCACATGGGGCAGGGCAAACGCGCCCTGTGAATTCAGGAAAATTATTCGTTTTCGACAAACGGTCCAATGCTTCTTTCCATCTGCCGCGGTAAACCAAATCATTCCACTCCGGGATCAGATTATGAATCGGACAGCCCGTGGTGACCCGGTTCAACTCCATGCCCATATGGCAGAAAGGGGTGGCGCAGTCCATACACCGCGCTCCCTGTGTACTTAACTTTTCATCAGAGAAAGGAGCTGTATATTCTCTCCAGTCGCTTAAACGAGTGAGAGGATTCCGGTCTTTTGGCTTTTCACGCTGGTAATCCATAAATCCTGTTGCTTTTCCCATCTTTCTCTCCCCTTCCTCACTGCATCACAGCTTGTTTAGTGATTTTTTTATCTTGAACGGCATTCGCCTGAAATGCACTCATGACCGCTTCCTCATCCGATAACCCTGCATGCTTCTGCTCATTGATGCTTTTCATCATCCGTTTGTAATCTTTCGGAATGACCTTTACGAATTTCTTAGCGAAACCCTCCCAGTTCTCCAATACATAAGATGCCTTGGCACTCTCTGTATAATGAAGGTGGCTGTAAAGCATTTCTTTTACCTTGCTTGCATCTTCCATATCATCAAGCGTCTCGAATTCTATCATTTCACCATTGCATAATGCCTTGAATTCTTCTGCATCATCAGCAAGTACATAAGCGATGCCGCCTGACATGCCTGCCGCAAAGTTTTTGCCGACGTCGCCCAGAATGACCACGCGTCCGCCTGTCATATACTCACAGCCATGGTCTCCAATTCCTTCAACGACGACATTGACTCCACTGTTCCGTACTGCAAATCGTTCTCCGGCACGGCCATTAATGTAAGCCTCGCCGCTTGTTCCGCCGTATAAGGCGATATTTCCGGCAATTACATTGTCCCCGGCCTCAATCTGATTGCCTGCAGGTGCCGTGACAATGATCTTCCCGCCAGATAAGCCTTTCCCAACGTAGTCATTGACATCACCTGTCAAATACATCGACATCCCTTTTGGAATGAACGCACCGAAGCTCTGGCCCGCCGATCCTGTAAAACGAAGTGTGATCGTATCTTCAGGCAACCCTTCCTCACCGTAGCGTTTGGATACTTCACTGCCGACGATCGTTCCGACCACACGGTTCACATTGGTAATCGGGAAGCTGACATCCACCTGGGTTTGGTCATTTAAAGCAGGCTCCACAACAGGTAAAATCTCACGGATATCCAAGGATTCTTCGATTTTATGGTTTTGAGGAAGTTGATACGTACGTATTCCCTCCGGTTGGAAAAGAAGTGTCGTCAAGTCCAGATGCTTCGCTTTCCAATGGTTTTGTGCCCGCTCGCTCACTTGTAAAACATCAGTGCGGCCAACCATCTCTTCTAGTGTTCTAAAACCAAGCTCAGCCATCGTTTCCCGCACTTCCTCAGCGATGAAGCGCATGAAATTCACGACATGATCCGGATCTCCAGTAAATTTGCTGCGAAGCTCAGGGTTTTGAGTAGCTACCCCCACTGGACATGTATCCAAATGGCAAGCACGCATCATGACACAGCCAAGGACCACAAGCGGTGCCGTAGCAAAGCCGAATTCCTCCGCACCAAGGATGGCTGCCATGACCACATCGCGCCCCGTCATTAACTTTCCGTCCGTTTCAAGGACTACACGGCTGCGCAGGCCATTCAGCATCAGTGTTTGGTGTGCTTCGGCAAGGCCCAGCTCCCAAGGAAGACCGGTATGTTTGATACTTGTTTTTGGTGAAGCACCCGTTCCGCCATCATACCCGCTGATAACGATGACATCCGCGGCTCCTTTGGCCACACCGGCTGCAATCGTGCCTACGCCTGCTTTTGATACAAGCTTGACGCTGATCCTGGCATCACGATTCGCATTTTTCAAATCATGGATCAGCTGTGCCAGATCTTCAATCGAATAGATATCATGATGCGGAGGCGGTGAAATCAGGCCGACACCTGGTGTGGAACCACGTACCTCTGCGACCCAAGGATATACTTTGTTCCCCGGCAGCTGGCCGCCTTCACCTGGCTTTGCACCTTGCGCCATTTTGATTTGAAGTTCATCGGCATTTACAAGGTAATGGCTTTTCACTCCAAAACGACCGGACGCAATTTGTTTAATCCCGCTGCGGCGGTTATCGCCGTTTTCATCCACTTGGTAACGGCTAGGGTGTTCCCCGCCTTCACCGCTATTGCTTTTTCCGCCTAAACGGTTCATTGCAATCGCTAGTGTTTCATGTGCTTCCTGACTCAATGAACCGAATGACATAGCGCCCGTTTTGAATCGGCTGACGATGGATTCCACGGATTCCACTTCATCTATTGAAATGCTTTGGCGCTTTTGATCGAACGAAAATAAATTCCGTAAAAAACCAAGTCTCTCTTCATTCGCCAAGTTTGAATATTGCTTAAATAAATTATAATCGCCTTTCCGGCAGGCCCATTGCAGTGTATGGATCGTTTTGGGATTGAACGCATGGTGTTCCCCTGTTTTTCTCCATTGAAAATCACTACCGCTTTCAAGAGTTTGATCATACGAATCAGCTGCAGCCTTCCTATGGCGAATCAACGCTTCTTCCGCTATCGTTTCCAAATCTATCCCACTAAGCTGTGATGCCGTACCGCTGAAATAACGTTCGATTACGTCAGCGCCGATTCCGACCGCTTCGAAAATTTGTGCGCCGCGATAACTTTGAATCGTGGAAATGCCCATTTTCGACATCACCTTTACGATGCCTTCTGTCAACGATCTTACATACTTCCTTACCGTTTCTTCGTAGCTGATGGCTAAACTGCCTTCCAATACAGCCTGCTTATATGTTTCATAAGCAAGGTACGGGTAAATCGCATCCACTCCATACCCGATAAGGGATGCGTAATGATGGACTTCCCTTGCTTCCCCCGATTCAACGATAATGCTCACTTTCGTACGGTTCCCATGACGGATCAGCTCTTGATGAAGGGAGCTCGCAGCCAGCAGGGAAGGAATCGCAGCCTTTTCTTTGCCCATATCCTTGTCAGATAATATCAAAAGGCTGACACCATCAGCGATCGCTTGTTCCGCTTCACGGCAGATGCGATCGAGTCCGTTCTCTAAATCTTCTGAAAATATAGTGTGGATGACTTTGCTTCTGAATTCCGGAAAGGCATTTTCTTTCAACTGCTGCATTTGACCTGGCGTCAATACAGGTGAATCCAATTGAATGCGGCGGCTGTTCGTTTCATCCGGTTTCAGTAAATCCCCTTCCGCACCTAGAAATGTCATCGTTGATGTGACGATCTGTTCACGAAGCGAATCGATTGGCGGGTTGGTAACTTGGGCAAAGGATTGCTTGAAATAGTTGAAGAGCGATTGCGGGCGATCGGATAAGACCGCTAACGGAATGTCATTCCCCATGCTGCCCAGTGGATCTTTGCCTTCCTTAATGACCGGCAATAAATATTTTTGGACATCTTCATATGTGTATCCGAACGCTTTTTGCCTGAATAACAAATCATTCAATGGCTCCCCTTCAATCACTGGCTCTTCATTACTTAATTGGACAAGCTGTTCGTCCAGCCATTGCTGGTATGGATTTTCCTGGGCCATTTCGGACTTGATTTCTTCATCGGAAACAATCCGCCCTTCCTCTAAATCTATTAAAAGCATTCTGCCTGGGCTTAAACGGTCTTTATATAATACATTCTCCGGCTCCACATCGATCACGCCGACTTCAGAGGAGAAAATGATGTAATCATCTTTTGTCACATAATACCTTGCCGGCCTTAAACCATTTCGATCAAGGATGGCCCCGATTTGTTTGCCGTTCGTAAAGGATATGGCCGTCGGACCATCCCATGGCTCCATGAGCATGCTATGATATTCATAAAATGCCTTCTTTTCCTTCGTCATATGTGGATTTTCGGTCCACGGTTCTGGAATGAGCATCATGGCCGCGTGTGCCGGCTTACGCCCTGCAAGCACGAAGAATTCAAGTGCATTATCAAGAATCGAGGAATCACTGCCGTCTATATCCAAAATAGGCAGGACCTTTTGCAGGTCATCCCCGAATGCTTCTGAAACAAACTGCTGCTCACGCGCTTTCATCCAATTCACATTACCTCTAAGCGTATTGATTTCGCCATTATGGATCAGGTAACGGTTTGGATGTGCCCGTTCCCAACTAGGAAAAGTATTCGTGCTGAAGCGTGAATGCACTAAAGCGAAAGCAGAAACGAAATCCTCCTGTTGAAGGTCAAGATAAAAGGCATCCACCTGCTCTGGTGTCAACAATCCTTTGTATACGATCGTAGTACTTGAAAGGCTGGCAAAATAAAAACGATTGCCGCGTTCACGAGCCCAGTTTTCAGCTTGTTTTCTGATAATGAACAATTTACGCTCAAAAGCTAAATCATCTGTCATCCCAACGCTTGCCCCGATGAATACTTGGCGGATCGTCGGGCATGTCTCCTTGCCGACCTCCCCGATTTTCGTTGCATCAACAGGAACCGTTCTCCAGCCTAATAGCGTTTGGCCCTCTTGTTCGATAAATGCATTCAAACGAGCTTCGATTTCATTCCGCTCATCATCGTTGTTAGAGAAAAAGAGCATGCCTACTCCATAGCGTCCTTTTGCCGGCAAGTTCATCTCCGGGCATGCCAGCCTGAAATATCTATCAGGAATCTGCACCATTAATCCTGCACCATCTCCTGTAAGGGGATCGCTGCCTTGTCCGCCGCGATGATCTAATTGGCACAGCATTTTCAGTCCTTGTTTGACGATGTCATGTGTAGCAAGCCCTTTTAAATGAGCATATAACCCGATCCCACATGCATCATGTTCAAATTCAGGATGGTAGAGCCCTTGTGCTTTTGGTATTTGATTGTATGTCATATTAATCGCCCCCATCGTATTCTTACACCGGTATGTCACTTACATTTTATTCTAGGTTTTCAAATCGATATAAACAATATATAATTCTAATAAAATCTATCTCAATTTGAGATGAATGGTAGGAGGATGAATAAATGGAACTACGACAATTACGTTATTTTGTTGAAGTTGCCGAGAGAGAACACGTCTCTGAAGCCGCAGTGCACCTGCATATTGCACAATCAGCAGTCAGCCGGCAAATCTCCAAATTGGAAGATGAGCTTGGCGTTCTTTTATTTGAAAAAACCGGCCGAAATATTCAGTTAACTCCAATTGGTAAAATATTTCTATTTCATGCAAAAACGGCTATACAAGCGATAGAATATGCCAAATATCAAATTGAGGAATTTTTGGACCCTGAACACGGAACCATTAAAATCGGGTTCCCGACCAGCCTCTCCACCCATTTGCTGCCTACCGTCATTTCCGCTTTTAAAGATGAGCAGCCGAATATCGGGTTCCACTTAAGACAGGGATCTTATTCCTCTTTAAAGGAAGCCGTCAAAAATCGCGAAATCGGATTAGCCTTTCTTGGACCAATCCCGATAAACGATCCAGATATCGAAGGTCATATCCTGTTCACGGAAAACATTTCCGCTTTGCTGCCCATAACCCACCCATTGGCGGAAAGGAAGAGTCTGCGCCTAAGTGATTTACGAAATGATCCATTCGTTTTGTTTCCCAAAGGATACATCCTTCACAGTATCGCTATCGAAGCATGCAAAGCAGCCGGTTTCGCACCGAACATCACCTCGGAAGGTGAAGACATGGATTCCATAAAAGGGCTCGTATCAGCCGGAATTGGGGTCAGTCTGCTCCCTGACAGTACCTTTTATGAAGTCACTCCAAGACTGACTGTCAAAATCCCGATCGACACCCCTGAAGTCAAACGGACTGTTGGCATCATTACACCAAAAAACAGGGAATTGGCACCATCGGAAGAACTTTTCTACCAATTTGCCAAAAAGTTTTTCTCTGTTCTCGAGCAATATCAATAAATCATGGTTGAGGATGTTCCATTCATCTTTCATGCATTCAGCCCCATCAGCATTAATACGGTAAAGCCGCCCCTCTTTCCGGAAAAAGCGTATGGAAGCCAGGGGCGCAATCCTTTTAAACTATGAATGTGAGCGAAGGGCCTTTTCCATAAATGATTTCATTAGACAACTTACCTATAGCCAACTGTTCGAATAACGTATCAAGATTATTTGTACAGAAGGAATTGATATGAAACCCACCCATTCACATCTTGCTTGGCATGAAACACTGGAACTTCATGAATTGGTCGCAGCCCAGTCCATTACCCTTATTAAATTGAAAAAAGCCTATCCGACAATACAGGACCCCATTCTAAAAACGATTTACAGGCAAACCATTGATGCCCTTGCCCAAAACATCATGGAATTGCTGCAATTTTACCCATTGACACCTAAGACGGACCTGGATGGCGATGTATTAAGGGATGAAGCATCGGCCGCTGCTGCCGGAGAATTGCTGGGGCTTGCCAAAACATCCATCAAAAATTATGCAGGTGCCATTTCTGAAACAGCCACCCCTTCCCTTCGAAAGGTATTTATTAAACATTTAAATGGAGCCATCGATATCCATTTCAAGATTTTCAACTACCTTTATGAAAGAAATCTCTATCCTGCTTACAACTTAAACCAATTGCTTCAAAATGACGTGGATGTTGCCAATAATGCACTTTCACAGCCATTCTAAATGCAAAAAAGGTAAGTGCACCGATCGCTTGCCTTTTACCCCGTTCCGACTCTTAAATGTTATAATATTTAATAATTGGGTTTAATTAGGTTAATACTATCAAGGGGGTGAAATACATGAAAAAGATCATATTATCCATCATCATATCCCTGCTCTCATTTTCTTTAGCCGCCTGTAAGGCTGATGATCCAAAACCCGAGAATACCCTTTCAGTTCCTGAGTTATCAGCAAGGGAAAAAGCCATCCTTGAGAATACAAGTGAACATTTCTTTCTTGTCGATTTCAATGTTGATGATACATACAAGAAGATGGCCGTCTGGGTCGAAAAATATGAATTTGGTAAACTTGTCGCACCTGAAATGGGACGCATGACAACTGCCGTCAAAGATAATGGGACAATCATCTTTACGACTTCCAAAACGGTTGATGGCCAAAATCTATCGATGTTCAACATCAGCATTCAAAACGACGATGGTACGTATACAGCCACCTATCCTGAAACCATTGCTGAAAAGGGTTCCAGCGTTTGGGGCAGTCCTAGTAAATTCAATATAAACAACACAAAAAAGCTTGCGTTGGCGAGTATTTGTTATTCAAGCCGAGATGAAGGAATACATACACTTTCCAATGGTTTTTACAATGACATGGATCGTCATATGGAAGAGTTAAAGGAATACGATGTCGTCTACCTTCTGAGAAGTGAATTTACTAAATGAGCTTACAAGTGCAGGAGACAAGTTGAATCGAACTTGCCCTGCACAGTTTGTTTTTCATTCAAATTAAACGCAAAACTAAATTAAACGAATTAAAGAGAACACGATGAAATTTCCAATTGAGTTCTATAATGATTACTGTTGACTATTACTCTAGGTATTACTTTTGGTTTTACACTTCAAATCAGTGGAAAGCTATTATTTTTTAAATATGAAATATGAAAAGGATTGATTAAAATTAGAGCGATTAATGCTAGATTTAAAAGATTAATGAGATTGAAAAATCCCTAATTTTTTCAAGTAGAATTGTCCGATGAAGAACAAAATGCATTTTTACTAATACATGATAAAAATAAAAATCTAAAGAATGTAGAAGATAAGTTTATAGATGTCTATCTTTTATCAAATTTCGAATTATCTGACTTATCTTATCAAGACGTACTAAGCTACAATGAAGATCTTTTAGGGATGAAACATCAGTGCTCTTATCATGTACATACTTTAAAAGTAGAAGAAGAGTTTGTTTTTGATTTTCCTTTTGACATGATGAGTATTCGAAATTATGTACAAGAAAACTTGATAAAATTAAATATCAAAGAACAACTTCCTACCTTTCAAGAAGCTGACTTTGATTACTTATCTCAAGATTAAAAAACAAATGAACAAAAACTATGTAAAAATCATTTTAAGTTTATCTCTCTATTAATCATAGCTATATTTTCTTCAATAGGACTGACGAACATCAAAAATGGACACTTTAAACCTGATGAAAGAAACAATCAAACAGAGTGGGGATCATCTATAGCTAATGAAACACATATATCAGGATATAAAGAATGGATTAAACAATGAAGATTGGTAAAGTTATGAAGGGGAAATTGGGTTTATAGATGAAATTAAATAACTCTAAGTGACAATCTATATTCACTTGTCCCTTTTCTTAATGAAAGGCTCTTTTCGTAAAAATATTGTTGTTTTTAAAACGAAACTATTTAAGGTTGATTGGAGCGGAAGTGCGAGACTCCTGCGGGAGCAGCGGGACAG
>NZ_JBHZPF010000052.1:0-35185 GCF_042787975.1 Peribacillus sp. YIM B13482 | reverse complement strand
TTTTGCTTTTTTGATAGTGTGTGCTCACTTAAAATTTAACGTTGGCGCTTTGTTTTGTTCAGTTTTCAAAGAGCAATAATGGAGCGGGTGAAGAGAATCGAACTCTCATCATCAGCTTGGAAGGCTGAGGTTTTACCACTAAACTACACCCGCATTTAATTTTAAAGTATTTCCAGAAAGAATGGTCGGGAAGACAGGATTCGAACCTGCGACCCCTTGGTCCCAAACCAAGTGCTCTACCAAGCTGAGCTACTTCCCGAAAAATATGGTGCGCCCGGCGGGAGTCGAACCTACAACCTTCTGATTCGTAGTCAGATGCTCTATCCAATTGAGCTACGGGCGCTAATTTCTATGATGTTATTGGTGCGGCCGAGAGGATTTGAACCTCCACGGGGTTTCCCCCACTAGGCCCTCAACCTAGCGCGTCTGCCATTCCGCCACGACCGCGAAAGCGACTTTGTAAGTTTAACACCTTTTCAACTTGTTGTCAAGAAGAAAAATATCAGTGCGGGTGAAGGGACTTGAACCCCCACGCCTTGCGGCGCCAGATCCTAAGTCTGGTGCGTCTGCCAATTCCGCCACACCCGCGAAAAGAAATGGTGAGCCATGAAGGATTCGAACCTTCGACCCTCTGATTAAAAGTCAGATGCTCTACCAACTGAGCTAATGGCTCTAAATAAAATGGCTGGGCTAGAAGGGATCGAACCTTCGCATGACGGAATCAAAATCCGTTGCCTTACCGCTTGGCTATAGCCCAACAATCAAATACTTTTTAATGGCCAGGTTAATATTATATCACAATAATATTATTTCAGCAAGTATTTTTTTAAAAAATGGCGGTCCCGACGGGAATCGAACCCGCGATCTCCTGCGTGACAGGCAGGCATGTTAACCGCTACACCACGGGACCAGCATAATAATTTTGTGAATAAAAGTGACCCATACGGGATTCGAACCCGTGTTACCGCCGTGAAAGGGCGGTGTCTTAACCGCTTGACCAATGGGCCTTGATAAAATATGTAACTGGCGGAGAAGGAGGGATTTGAACCCTCGCGCCGCTTACGCGACCTACACCCTTAGCAGGGGCGCCTCTTCAGCCTCTTGAGTACTTCCCCAAAAAATGGCTCCGCAGGTAGGACTCGAACCTACGACCGTTCGGTTAACAGCCGAATGCTCTACCACTGAGCTACTGCGGAATAATGAAAATTGGGTTCCTTTTTCATGCTCAAGGACCTTAGTGTTTGTCGTGAAGAACAAGTTGTTATCTTGTCGACTCTTATGATTATAAAGAGGTTACAACCTAAAGTCAAGGGTTCTTTTGTGTCTTTTTTAAATTTCTGTTTTTCCCTCTTTAAACCCTTGGTAAATCAATGTTCCGCGACATTTACCACAAACGAAACGGGTAGTGTCGATTCGTTTTTTTCTTATATACACCTGCTGACAGTCTTTACATTTATATTGAATAGTATTCATCTTTCTCTTTACTTGATTTGATTGTAGTGGCTCGCAAAATCTCGGTGCCCCCACTTTTTTGAGCAATTGCTTAAAGTCTGCATCACGATGCTGATACCCTTTCTTCTCGAGGTGCAGATGATAATGGCACAATTCATGTTTTATGATACCAATCATTTCTCCCACACCGCGTTCATCAAGATACTTCTTATTAATTTCAATATTGTGTGAACGGAGCAAGTATCGTCCTCCTGTAGTTCGAAGACGAGGGTTAAAAGTGGCTACATGCCTAAAGGCCTTTTTAAAGTCTTTCAACGAAATTTCTTCAACCAGTTTTTGCAATTGCAGATTATCCATTTCCCCCTCCCTTTCCTTGGTAACATGACAACCCATTATAACATAGACTAATAAAACAATAGGAAACTAAGGGAGGAAAAGCTATGCCTAATTGGTTCCAGAATCAAATCCGTAAAGCCTTTTATGAAAAGGATTATTATCAAGTGAAGATGTTGAATCAATGTTGGTTTTTTTATCAAAAGAAGGAAAGTCTCCGATTATAGATTCAACTATGTTCGAAATATAACATACATTTGCTTCCCCAAAAAAACCCCTTCTAATATAGAAGGAGCTTACCATAGGCTAGTTTTGATTCTTTGGCTCGAGCATAGTTAAAGATACCCTTTGCTTTTGAGAGTCGACCAGTTCTACCCAAACCGTCACAACATCCCCAACGGCAACTATATCCAATGGGTGTTTTACAAACCGATTGCTTAGTTTGGAAATATGCACAAGTCCGTCCTGTTTAACACCGATGTCCACAAACGCACCGAAATCCACAACATTCCTCACTGTGCCTTGTAATTCCATCCCAGTTTGCAGATCCTCCATTTTTAGCACATCTTGCTTAAGCAGTGGTTTTGATAATTCATCCCGAGGATCTCTTCCCGGTTTCATCAAATCATCTATGATATCTTTAATCGTAATTTCCCCAATTTCCAAAACATTTACTAATTCCGCCGGATTTAGTTTACCTAACTCTTCATTCAGTGCATCACTGCCTAAATCCTCAGATGTGAATCCCATTTTCTTTAACAATTTATTCACGGCACTGTAGTTCTCAGGATGTATCGCGGTTTGATCCAAAGGTTCATCTCCATTAATGATACGCAAGAACCCTATGCATTGTTCATATGTTTTGGCGCCAAGTCGGGGAATCTTCTTTAATTCCTTCCTGCTAGCAAACTTCCCTTCCACTTCCCTTTTCTTCACAATATTTTGAGCAACTGATTTTGATAAACCAGCTACATATTGTAATAGGGACGATGAAGCGGTATTGACGTTAACTCCCACCTGGTTAACAGCTGTCTCTACTACAAAAGAAAGAGATTCCGTTAACTTTTTCTGGGACACATCATGTTGATACTGACCTACCCCCACTGATTGAGGATCAATTTTTACAAGTTCGGCAAGGGGATCTTGAAGCCTTCTGCCTATAGATACGGCGCTTCTCTGTTCTACTTGAAGATCCGGAAACTCTTCACGGGCAATATCTGAGGCAGAGTATACACTTGCCCCCGCTTCATTAACAATGATATAAGAAATATTTCCTTTCACTTCCTTTAGAATATCCGCGATGAATTGCTCTGATTCACGTGATGCCGTCCCATTGCCGATTGCCACAATTTCAACTGAGAACCGCTGAAGTATTTCGATCGTTTTTTCGCGGGCAGCATTAAACTTCGCAACAGGGGGATGCGGATAGATTACACTAATATCGAGTACCTTTCCCGTTTCATCAATAACAGCCAATTTACAGCCCGTCCGATATGCCGGATCTAGAGCTAGGACCACTTTCCCTTTAAGCGGGGGTTGCAGGAGCAAGTTCCGGAGATTTTCAGAGAAAATGTGGATAGCTTGATCCTCTGCTTTTTCCGTCAGCTCTTTCCTGATTTCCCGTTCTACCGAAGGCATGATCAAACGCTTGAGTCCATCCTCAATCGCTGATTTAAGGACACTTTGGGCTTCAGATTTGTTATTTTTAATGATTTTCCGTTCCAGATGACCAATGATGATTTCAGTCCGAGGCTGAATGGATATTCGTAAAACCTCTTCCTTTTCACCTCTGTTAAGCGCTAAGACCCGATGTGGTACGATCCTTTGAACTGGCTCCTCATATTCATAGTACATCTCGAAGATTCTTTTCTCGTCCTTCTCCTCATTTTTTACGGCCGAAACTATTTTTCCCGCTTTGAAAATCTCCGCCCTCATCCACTTCCTTAATTCCGCGTCATCAGAAATATGTTCTGCTATGATATCCTGCGCTCCTGCAATAGCCTCTTCAATAGAAGTAACTTCTTTTTCTGCCGATACGAATTCTGCGGCTTTTTCGCTAACTCGAGCTTGCATTTGACATTCAAGAAGCCATTCAGCCAGTGGTTCAAGCCCCTTTTCTTTAGCGACCGTCGCCTTCGTTCTCCTTTTTTGCTTGAATGGCCTGTATAAATCCTCGACTTCCTGAAGTTTTGTTGCCTTCTCGATTTGTCTTTTTAATTCTTCCGTCAATTTTCCCTGTTCACCAATCGAACGCGTAACTTCCATTTTCCTCTGCCCAAGGTTTTCTAGATAGTTCCACCTTTCCATAACGGAACGAATCTGCACTTCATCAAGCGAACCCGTCATTTCTTTTCTATACCGGGCAATAAATGGTACAGTATTCCCCTCTTGCAGCATCTGTATGACGTTTTGAACTTGATTATTTTTCAAAGTTAGCTCATTGGATATTTGTTTAATCAATTCTTTTAATGTATCTTCTACAACGATCATTATGTTTACCTCCAAGCTTTTAATCTAATATGTATAGTCTAGCAAATGAGGGATGAAGTTGCGAATCCATTACAAAAAAGCTCACTTCCGATTTATGGCGAAAGTAAGCTTCCTAAAATGAAAGTTGTATCATCTGCAGTTACTGGACTGCTTTCTAAAATGCATTGGGCGTTCTTATCGATAGGGACAAGCCTTTTTAAAAAAGATTTAGCTCCCTTAAGTTCTAGACCATCGGAATGAAGAATGAATTTTGCATTAGGTTCATATTTGTAGCTCTGCGTCCTGTATTTTTGCTTCCTGCCGGATAAATACCCTGTAACAGGTAAAGGGTAAACAAGATGGTCCTCGCTTGGATTATACAGAAAAAAGCGGATGTTCCCAACTGAACTGTATATAAATTCATTCTTTTCATAAAATATCTTCAAAATGGAAACGGCTGCCCCCCGCTTATCGATTAAAACTTGATTACATACTGCCATTAGTGATTCTACATCCAACTCATGATTACGTTTAACTTCCTCGATGACGGCATGGGAGGATTCGTAAGCATTTTTCCCGCTACCTAGCCCATCTGCCAGTACACACACAAAGTATTCTTTCGTATGAAGAAAGAAGTAATCATCACCGCAATAAACCATCCCGTTTTTAGAGGATTGAGAGACAAGGACTTCTATTTTTTCTTCCCTCAGAATATCTTTGATCACTGTATTAACTCCGAGTTTTCAGCGTTAATGGCTTCCTGAAGTTTCTTGATTGCGCGGCGCTGGAGTCTTGATACATGCATTTGGGAAATTCCAAGTTTATCGCCCGCTTCTTTTTGACTTAAATTTTCTAGATAAGTATGTTGAATGATCATCTTTTCACGGTCACTCAACACATGCAGCACCTTTTCAAGCACTAGGCGCTGATTGACCTTTTCAAAACCTTCATCGACATTTCCGAAAATATCAAGCAATGTGACCGTACCACCATCGGAATCCGCCTCAATAGAATGATCAACAGATAACGCTTGATAGCTTTTACCCATTTCCATCGCTTCTAAAACTTCTTCTTCAGTAACCCCTATACAATCGGCTATTTCATCTATTCTTGGTGAACGGTGCAGAGTCGTCGTTAATTCCTCAACAGTCACCCTGATTTTCGGACCAAGTTCCTTAATTCTTCTTGGCACATGAACACTCCATGTTTTGTCACGCAAGAACCTCTTGATTTCCCCGATTATTGTAGGAACGGCAAATGCCTCAAAGCTTTTACCGAAAGATTCATCATATCTTCGAATGGCACCTAACAAACCAATCATGCCGACTTGAGAGATATCCTCCTGAAATGATTTCCCCTTTGCATACTTTCGGGAGATTGTTTCAACCAAACTTTTATAATGGATGACCAGTTTACTCTGTGCGTCATCATCTTGGTTCTGCTGATAAGCTCTAATCCATTCATTTACCTGTTCCCTTTGTGCCTGATTAGGTTGAGACTGTTTTTGCATCCATCTCCACCTGCTCTCCTTCTAAAAACTTAGTCATAAATACTGTAACCCCGTCATGCTGATGAATTTTCACATCATCCATCAGAGTTTCAATGAGGTAAAGACCCAAGCCTCCTTCTCTCAAGAGCTCGACTTTTTGTCCATTTTCGTATGGACCGATTCCTTGACGAATCTCTTCGAAATTACAGCTCTTACCACTATCAGAAACCATGACCTCCAAACGGTCAGGATAAAGCCCGAAACTCACTTTCACTTCACCTTTTTCAGAATCCTTATATGCATGCTGTACCGCATTTGTACAAGCCTCACTGGTAGCGATTTTCAAATCCTCGATTTCATCATACGCAAATCCCATCCGGCTACCTATTCCAGATAGCGTTAAACGAATGACACCGATGAACTCTGGTTTTGCAGGTATTTTCATTTCGATGTAATCATATACTTGACTCATTCTAACCCACCCTCTGTACCACTTTTTATATCAATGATATCTGCAAGACCCGTAATATCGAATAAACGTCGTAACCTTTCTGATAAACCAACTAAAGTGAATTCGCCATCATGTGCCCTTACGCTTTTAAAAGCACCGACAAATACTCCAAGTCCCGTACTATCCATATAGGAAACTTCAGTTAAATCAATAATAATCGAAACATTGTCCTGCTCTGATATTGGAAATAGTGATTCTCTTAGTTTTGGTGCAGTATAGGCATCGATTTCACCTTTTAGTTTTACAATAAATTCATTATTTAATTCATTAACATCTACTGTTATATTCATCCTTGACCCACCTCTTCAAATCCTCTTCATTCCTATATCTATACCCTGTGGAAAAAATACTAAACATTTGATTTTAAAATTATTAATGTGAAATCATCCCTTAGTTGGAAGTTCTGCATTTTCTCCAATTGCTTATAAATATTATTCACCATTTCCTGGGCTTGTAAGTGCATATTCTTTTTAATGAAACCAATTAGCGTTTCCCTTTCTATGAACCCATCATTTGTCCGGCACTCGGTCACTCCATCAGATAATAAAATAATCATATCTCCGCGATTCACCGTTTTTTCATATTGGCGATACCTTGTTTTTTTATCAACTCCAAGCAACAAACCTTTTGCATCCAAATCGCTAAAAGTACCTGAAGCGGCGTCATAGTAAAAACCAGGTTCATGCCCCGCTGAAGCATAGGAAAATTGCCTGTCATGCGGATCATATAAGCCATAGAACATGGTTATGAACATACTTGGATCTACATTATGCTCCACAACACGGTTTAAACTCTCAAGCACGCTTTTCGGTTCATGACGATGCTCCGGAAGACTATCCATCGCATATTTAATCATCGACATGCACAATGCAGCAGGAATCCCTTTGCCTATTACGTCGGCAATCCCTACCCCGATACGCTCATTTTCATCTTGGACGAAGTGATAATAATCTCCATTCATCTGTCTGGCCGGAACACTTATCACCCCAATTTCAAGAGCTTTGATATCAGGAATTTCCGTTTCCAAAAGAGTATGTTGAACGTTTGCCGCGATCTCAATTTCCGTTTTCAGTTCCTGCTGTTGATGTCTAAGGCTTTGATGTTCACGGTATGCAATGCCGTATCCCATCATGACTTCTAACAGAAAATCGAATGAATCCAATACTTTTCCCGGTAATTCCGGGTAAAGTTCCATTAAGTTATTTTTATGCATACTGATGATTTCTTCTGGAGATATATTGTATTTTATATGTAGGCGGCTAATCTTTTGTCCTTGGTAGAGTGCCTGCTCATTTTGGTCTTTAAGATAAGTAGAAAGCGCCTCATGATACTTTTTCTCCATGTTCTCCCTAATATCCATAGTCCCCCCCTAACGGAGCCATTTCGTAGCGACAATCTTAGTCCCTTCTCCTGGTATCGATTCAATATCAAAGTCATCCATTAAACGTTTGACTCCAGGAAGGCCTGCCCCCAGTCCCCCTGAGGTGGTATATCCATCTTCCATGACTCTGCGAATATCCTCAATTCCCGGCCCTTGGTCCTCTGCAATGATTTTCAATCCTGACTTCCCATTTATATTTGGCTTTTCTATGCTTACACTGCCTTGTCCAGCATATAAGTATATATTTCGGGCCAATTCGCTTATAGCCGTTGTGATCCTTGCCTGGTCTACAGTACCGAACCCCAACTCTTTAGCGACATTTCTTCCGAGCTGCCTTGCAGCTACGATGTCCCATTCATTTATGATTTTTACGCAGGATTGGAACTCCATTCTTTAATCCCCCAATTCCTGTTGTAATTTCTCCAGGCCTTTCTCTAAATCTAATGCTGTCAAAACACCATCGAGACTAATTCCCAGTTCAATTAATGTTATTGCAACAGCAGGCTGGATCCCCGTAATTACAACCTTTGCCCCCATAAGCTTAGACATGCTAAAGACATCGCCTAATACCTTTGCGATAAAGGAATCTATGAAATCTATTGAGGTTATATCTATAACAACGCCATTTGCGCTTGTTTCATGAATCTTATGCAGTAAGTCCTCTTGAAATTGAAGGGCTGTCACATCATCCAATTCCCACTGAATAGAGACTAACAAGCAGTCATAAAGCTTTAATATCGGAATCCTCATACTTATCCCTCCACCTTTACGATCTTACGGCTCGTTAATTCCAACGCAACTTCTATCCCTTTTTTCAACGTATTTTTTGTAATCACTTCATTTAAATTAATTCCAAGATTAACGATGGTTTGGGCTATTTCAGGGCGAATGCCGCAGAGTATACATTTAGCACCCACTAATCGGACCGCTTCCGCTGCCTGGATGATATGATGAGCAACCATGGTATCCACGACCGGCACACCCGTTATATCAATAAGAACAACTTCAGATCTATGCTTAACCACGCCAGTCAGCAGGTTTTCCATTATCTGTTTGGCACGTTCAGTATCAATTGTGCCAATCAGCGGCATTACCGTAATGCCTTCCAAAA
Organism: Peribacillus sp. YIM B13482; assembly: GCF_042787975.1. Lineage (NCBI taxonomy): Bacteria > Bacillati > Bacillota > Bacilli > Caryophanales > Bacillaceae > Peribacillus > Peribacillus sp. YIM B13482. The sequence continues at coordinate 26,439 of NZ_JBHZPF010000052.1, read as the reverse complement.
CAGGAATGAGCGGTGCCGAAAGTTCTTGCAAGGCTATTTTTTGCAGGGAAACGGTTCTTTCCCAAGTCTGGGTATATATATTGACTATCTCATTATTTATTGGTGTTGCCCATTTATCCAAATGGTTAACAAGATTGACTTGATTCTCAAGAGTCACCAAACCCTTTGCCACCATTCCATTAATGACAATTAACGTGAATTTATGAAGTCCTTCATTGACGAAAGTAAGAGGCCATCCCAATTGGACGACTTTCTCGGCAAAATCTGAAAGCTTTAATGTGAATTCCTTGTTTTTACTATCAACATTCGTAATGATCATATCTATAAATTCACTGCTCGTTTGCGTAAACATTCGATCAGAGACGACTTTAATTAATCTTTCGTCTGTACTTTCCTTCATGATATCCATCCACTCAGTAAGGATGTAATCATGATTTTGCTTAATAAAATCGTAAACCAATTGGTTCATAATATCCTCCCATTCTAACACAATTGCTATGTTTCCCTGTCCTCGTCACAAGGATGTTAACTAACTGTAATGTTCTTTCCACCTGGAATTCCATTGGGTTTCCCCACTACACTTTTCCTTATTTAAGTATCTACAACATAACTACATACCCGAAAATCAGGTAAGGAAAACATCTTTCAAAGTAAAGTTAGGAGGATACCAATAAAAACCAATGAACGTTTAATCCAATATCTAATTGTATACTTTTTTATTCGTCAAATTTTTTATATTTCCTGCTGTAAAAATTGGTACAAATAATACGATTAATTGAATTGAAGAATCTTCATCCTCTGAATTCCTTTATTGTGTACATAAATTTATGTTATTTCATAAAAAAACACGATTCCACTGTTGCAGGAATCGTGCCATCTAATTAAAATTAAGAATGATTTGTATTATAATAACGCCCGGATTAACGGGAAAACGTTTCTCTAAAACTCAATGAGGCCTAGACTGATTTGTAAAGCTTCATTGACCTTTTGCATCATTGGTTCGTCAAGATGCGTAATTTTATCGGTTAAACGCTGCTTATCAATTGTCCGGATCTGTTCTAATAAAATGACGGAATCCCGTTCAAATCCGTACTTTTTGGCATTAATCTCAACATGTGTAGGCAATTTCGCTTTTTGAATTTGAGCTGTAATGGCTGCCACGATCACAGTCGGACTAAAGCGATTACCAATATCATTTTGTAAAATTAGTACCGGACGGGTTCCACCCTGCTCTGAACCGACTACCGGGGAAAGGTCTGCGAAGTATACGTCACCACGCTTAACAACAATCAATGGCTCAGCCTCCGCTAACTAATCGTTCAACGCAATGACCAGCCTCGAATTCAGCCTGAAAGGCTTCAGAAGCAATCGTTAAGTTAATGGCCGCCATTTCAATATAACCGCGTTTCATCGATTCACGAAACTCTTTCTTTTTACGTTCGCGAAGATACATTTTTGTGGCACGATAAATAAATTCACTGCGATTTACATTTTCTTCACTCGCATACCCATCTAACTCTGATAAAAAATTTTGAGGTAATCGAATTAATATCTCTCTTGTTGCGCTGGATTCAGACACAAACATACACCTCCACCATCACTACACACCTTTATTATATATCCTTTTCAATATTACCATTAAATTGCCTATCTGCAAAGAGTATATTCTATTCTCCATCCTATTATCAGCATAATAAAGTAAATCTTATTCACAATCCTAGGATTTTTTTACAATCCGTCATTCCAGGATGAAGTTACGAACATGAATCAACTGATTATCTTTTATATATACGCGGGGCACTCTTGCTCCTATCATACACGTTACCTCATAATTGATCGTTTCCAGTTTAGCCGCTATCTCATCAACAGTAATCGATTCATCTCCATCGTTCCCAATGAGTGTGACCTCTGTTCCCACAGGGTATGATCGAGGCAGCTTGACCATGCATTGATCCATGCAAATCCTGCCGACAATCGGCACTCTGCTTCCATCCACAAGAACTTCCTGACCTTGCAGCTTACGGATCCAGCCATCAGCATAACCAATCGGCAAAGTCCCAATCCATTCATCACCTTCAGCCGTATATGTTGCTCCATAACTAACGCTTTCACCCTTTGTAAGCTGTTTAACTGCAACCATCTTCGTTCTCAATGATATAGCCTGCTTTAATGGAAATGGCAATATCGGCTTCATTTCCATAGAAGGACTCAAACCATACATGGAAATCCCCATTCTTATCGCATTCGATTCAGGATCGCTAAACCTTAAAGAAGCTGCACTATTGGCTGCATGAATATATTCTGGCCTTCTAATCAAGGCGGAAAGCATTCCTTTAAATGAAGCAAGCTGTTTTTCATAAAGGTCGGTCTTTATTTCATCGGCCGTCGCGAAATGTGTGAATATCCCTTGGAAGTTAAAACACGTTTCCCCATTAAGCAAACTTTCCAATTTCAAGAGTTGGCCTTTATCACGAATGCCAATTCTCCCCATGCCGCTATCAACTTTTACATGAACTTGCAGAACTTGTCCCGGTTTCAATAAATCCTTTGCCTTCTCCAACCATGTTACATCGAAAACCGTCACGGAAATCCCATTATCGGCAGCAAGCGCTGCACTTTCAGGCCTCGAAGCCCCAAGTACAAGAATCGGAGCCAATATTCCTTTTTTCCGTAAAGCAAGAGCCTCATCTAAGAAAGCGACACTTAAAAAATCAGCCCCCGCTTCAAGCGCGGTTTTAGCCACTTCATAGTCCCCGTGGCCATAAGCATTCGCTTTAACGACAGCGAAAAGACTAACGCCATTTCTCAGTCTATTTTTCATTGAAGAGATATTTTCAAAAATATTATCCAAATTTACTTCTGCCCACGTATCCCGATGAAAGTTTTTCGTTTCCAAGCCCATTTCCTTCTTTCCTGCACTCACAATAAGATTCTTCCCAATAGCGAAGTTTTCGTTTCATTATAGGACCATTCTATAACCAACTGATAGAAAGATAAAGTGCTTTTTAACATTGATTCTAATTTCCCAACTTGCCAAACCATTCAAAATGGAAGGGATTTAAAATGTCAACAAGCTGCTTCCCCGCCTATCCTTCCTAGAAGAAACCTTCATAAGGAGACGGGAAACATCAGCTTGTTATGTAATCCTATTTGACCGGATCTCCCCCAACTGAACGGGCGACTTCTATCATCTCTTCCTGTGTTAAGTCCTTTGATGCAATCATATAATCCACACCTTCAAGAGTCCATGCAATTGTATTTCCTGTCATGGCCCCGACTGTATAACCCAAATCAACTGGCTCTCCATTAACATTCGTCGAAACGGAGGTTTGGACTACCTCAGCTTTTTCCTGAACTAATGTAAAACTTTTTGTACCCTCATAGGTCAAAACGACACGTTCTCCCTTTTCCGTCGCAATTTCCTTTTCTTCCGTTAAGTTCATGTCACCAATATTTTCAGGGTATTTTACCGCAAACCCTTCATTTTGGACTTCCGCCATAACAGGCGCTTCAAGTTGTGCACTTGTCATGTTTTTCTTCATATCAAATGAATCTTTATCAAAAGTCGTATCGAATTTCACTTTTGAAAATTCAACAAGGACTAATGCGGTCTTATCGGGGTCCATGACTTTTACACTGACCGGAGATAAATCTTTTTTGTTTATAGTAATCTCTTGGTACGGCAACATTTTATTGTTTTGGTAGCGCGTTTTCGTTTCAAAGACATAATGTTTATCCGTTTCTTTATATGTCGCACTTTTATCTTCCGTAATGTCTTTCACCAGCGACTCAAACAAATAGGCCTGACTGCTGTTCTCCGGCCACTCGCTTTGAAATTTGAAGCTCTTATTCAAAGCTGGCGTCAAAACATATACACCATCATCATTTTTCAAAATCATCTGGCTTTGATCTTTCTCTTCATTTTTAAGATTTACGCGGTAAAAGGAAGGGTCCTTATGCCAAATTTCCACGTTATACACTTGAGGTTCCGTCCCCATCTTCAATGTCATTATCGCGTTAGCTTTATACCCTTTCATTTCGCCAAGCTTCTCATTCAATTCACTCACTACATCACCCTGTGATTTTTGGCCGCAAGCAGAAAGAGCAAGCAAGAGCATGATCCCTGCAAAAAGCATTAACATCTTCTTCATCTTTTCAACCCCTTTTTGTCATTTGAACGTAAAAGGGAGAGGAAAAGGCAGGATCCGGACATTGGCTCGACTGATGTCTTAGATTCCTCAGCATTTTAGACACGGATCAATTCGACCCGGCTAAAAACTTTTCGAGAGCACCTACTCTGCCATGTACCTTTTACCGGGCCTTGTCTCCCTATAGCACTAAATGTATATGAGACAACCTAAAGGTTTATGACCCGATTGGACAAAACTCAAATCACCCTTTCGATTACGACCTGAGCAACCGCATAATCCCTGCTGTGGCTAATAGAAAGATGGACCCCTTCAGAAAACGGCTTTGAAATCACTGGCTTTCCTTTATCATCAGATATGATTTCGATATCCAAAAAGGACAAGTGCTTACCTATCCCTGTACCGTACGCTTTTGAAAAAGCCTCCTTTGCTGCAAAGCGCCCAGCAAAATACTCGATTTTCCTTCTTCCATTTAACTTTTCGAAAATCGAGATTTCCCTTTCAGTTAATATTCGTTTCTTTATACGGGGTTGCCGGTTAATCAATTTTTCCATTCTATCCAATTCAGTAATGTCGACGCCTATACCTTTAATCAAATTGACACCTCTTCTATTAAATTAATAAGTTGCATATTATTAGAAGGACTCTTTTACCTGGAAATGACAATATGTATCTTATTTAAAACGATAATAAGGAGGAATCCATGTTTACAAGAACAGAAAGCTTCCGCGAATACACCCATTCATATCGAGCTGTGACTGTGCTCATACTCATTATGATGATTGTTTTCGTTCTCGTCCTTTTCCCTATATTTCCTGGTAATGTAATTTTTTATTATGGAACAGGTGTGAACTTATTCATCGCTGATGGACAATGGTGGCGTTTGATCACCCCCATCTTTTTACATAGCACGTTCACACATTTACTGTTTAATGGTTTCTCACTTGCCATATTTGGTCCATTCCTAGAGAAATTTCTTGGATCCGTAAAGTTTTCAATCTTCTTTTTATCGACCGGAATCCTTGCTAACATCGCAACCTTTCTAATTAAACCACTGACATATAACCATATAGGTGCCAGCGGTGCAATTTTTGGTTTATTCGGTTTCTTTTTTTACCTTGTACTGTTTAATAAGACTAATTTTACGAACAACGAAAGAAATACAGTATATACCCTGACCGGAATTGCCATTATCATGACTTTCATTCAACCACAGATCAACGTTGTCGGACATTTGGCCGGTATAGCAATCGGCGCTTTAACAGCCCCATTATACTCGAGAAAAAAGTGGTAGGACAAACAGCCGACTCTTTCCATTCATTCATTGGGAGTCGACTGCTTTTTTAGGTAAATACCATGTTTTAATTAATCGGCAATCTTTTTCTTCCACATCCACAACCATGCCGACCCGGGAGCTAACTCCAGATTTAATAGATGCTGAGATCGTAGCTAATTCTTTTCGATTCTGAAACCAACTTTTTTTATATGTGATTGATTGAATTCTGCTTCTCTGCATGATCAATGTTTGCTTTGAGAAAAAACGGCTGCTCAGTTGCAACAAATTCCCTTCTATCCCCCATCCTGCATCTTTATATTGCATGTAAGCCCAAAAGACCGCCAACGGTAAAAGTAAAAGAGAAAGAAAACCCCAAGGCCTGCCAAACCATACCAAAGCACCGATGATTGGGATGATGTATAGAACCTTGCGTAATACAAACCGCGAAAGTGCACACTTAGGTATCGATGTCATCTCCATGGTTGTTTGATAAACCGGTAAAATTTCCAGGAGTTTTTCATGTAAATGCTTCTTCTTGATCAAAGGGAACAGCATGATGGATAGGCTTTCTTTATCATCCATACTGCCTCCTGCATATTCAATATAAACTGTCGCCAATCCCAATGGTTTCCGAATCAAATTCTCCATGATCCTGATACCTTGCACTTTATGGATAGGGATTGTCAGCTGCCTTTTCTCGAGAAGCCCTCTGGAAATAACGATTTCCTCATCCGTTTTTATTACGGTAAAAGAAGCATATTTAATTACCATACTTAATGTGGCCAGTACATAAACCACCAATAAGGCCACTAGGGCAAGCACTGTAAGAACAATGGTTCCCATTCCAATAAAATCTTCATAACCCTTAAATATCCGCTTAAAAGGTATTATTTCATCAAACTGTGAAATAAAAGCGATCCCTCCAGATAAAAAAACACCTACCGCTCCCGAAGTGGCAGCCATAACGAATAATTGCGGAAGCGTCTGCTTAAAAACAGAAGATGATTTTGCCGCATCTTCATTTCCCCACACTTCATCTTTATCCTTATCAAGGGGGTTATTAGTATTGTTGCTTTTCTCCTGGCTTATAAAAGCATTGATTCGTTCCGCCTCACTTTTTCTTATGGCCGATAAAACAGCATCAGCCTGAGCCCCGCCTGCAGTTTCAATATTCAACTTCACCAGCCGGAATATCCTCTGTATGATGCCCTCTGAAATATCTATGCTATGAATGCGATCAAACTTTATATACCGCTTCTTCCTTATGAGTACTCCGGACTCAATTCTGAACTCGCCGTCTTGTATGCTATATGTAAAACGTAACCATCGAAGGAATGCATTTATTATCAGTAAAAGTACAATAATGGCAATGACTAGCGGTTGAACCCATCCAGGAATCCCTTCATTCTTCCCAGGAATAACGACAACTAGTAAAAAAGGGATAACTAACTCCTTCACCGATTTAATAATATTAAGCAATACAGCTACAGGGTGGAGCCTTTTAGGTTCAGACATCTTCTTCCTCCACACTCGCCATTCTGGAAATATAGTGCCTTAATTCATCTGCCTCTGCAAGGTCCAGTGCAGGTATAACGTGAAGGGTCGCTGCAGTGGAGATTTCAACGGAGGCTAAATCATATTTTCTTAATAATGGTCCTTGCTTCGTTTCAACATGCTGAACCCTAATCATTGGTATGAGTGTTCTTTTAATGACAAAAATACCACTTTGGATATCAATTTCCGTATCCCTTACTTCGTAACGCCATCTCTTCCATTTCACCGAAGGAATCAGAGAGATGGTCAAATATGGTTGGATTATCGAAATTATGATCCACGCTCCAAAAACCCAATATGTCCAATTAAAAACGATTGTAAGCACGAGTACGGCGATGCTTATAATCCATGTTATTGAACAGCTTATAAGACCATTGATTTTCCATACGGTCAAGGCCTTATTCGATATACGATTTTCAGGTTCCATGCGGTTCCCCTCTTCTGTACAGGTATTTTGAATGAAACGTATCATTCATCCTTCGCTTCATCCATTATACTATAATTAAATGCGGGGTTTTAACCACTTTTCAAACAAAGTCCTTGAACCGTTCATCCAAAAACTTCTGCTCATTTTTAAACCCATGGAATATGGATATGCATATAAAAAAATGCCGCTCAAATGAGCGGCATTTCCAATTCAATTAAATTTTATTTGATTTTTCTCTTTTTTGGCTCGTGCTACGGTTTCCGTAACCATTCGATTTACGGTTCGTGCTTGGGCGTTTACTTGATCCGCTACCGTAATCTTTTCTGCCTGAAGAACTGCGGCCATTGCGTTGTCTGTTACTAGAAGAACTGCTTCCTCCACGATTGCGGCGCATTGGAGATGGAGACTCTTCCGTTAACTTGATTGGCGTTTGATCCGGTTCTTTTGTCATTGATTTAAGCATAGCTGCAACTAAATCCGCCGCACTATGTTTTTGTAATAACTCTTCCGCTTGACCAAGATATAATGATAAATCATCATTCTCGATTGTAGTCAGAATTTTTTCCGTTACTGCTTTTTGTTGACCTTCCAACGCTTCAGTTAACGTAGGGGTCTTAAGTTTCTCCATACGTTTTTTCGTTGTATGTTCAACTGCATGCAGTTGACCTCTTTCCCGTGGTGTTACAAACGTAATTGCAATACCGTGTTTACCCGCACGTCCTGTACGTCCAATACGGTGAACGTAGCTTTCTGGATCTTGAGGGATATCAAAGTTGTATACGTGAGTTACGCCAGAAATATCAAGTCCACGTGCAGCCACATCAGTAGCAACAAGGACATCGATGCTTCCTTCTTTGAATTTTTTCAAAACGGACAGACGTTTCGCCTGGCTTAGGTCACCATGAATGCCTTCAGCCATATAACCGCGGATATTCAATGCAGAAGCCAATTCATCTACACGGCGTTTCGTACGTCCGAAGACGATAGCAAGATCCGGTGTTTGAATATCGAAAAGGCGTGCAAGTGTATCGAATTTTTCACTTTCTTTTAACTCCAAGTAATATTGTTCGATGCGATCCACTGTCATTTCTTTCGCTTTTACACGTACAAGAACTGGTTCTTGCATGAATCTTTCAGCAATTTTACGGATTGGATCAGGCATTGTAGCTGAGAAAAGCAATGTTTGCCTTTCGTCAGGAACCGTTGAAAGGATCAATTCGATATCCTCAATGAATCCCATGTTAAGCATTTCATCTGCTTCATCAAGAACTACAGTGTGAACTCCGCCTAATTTAATATTTTTACGTTTGATATGATCTAAAAGACGACCAGGTGTACCAACGATAATATGTGGTTTTTTCTTTAAAGCACGGATTTGGCGGTCGATATCTTGTCCACCATAAACCGCTAATACACGGGCGCGTTTTCCGTAACCAAGCTTGAAAAGTTCTTCGGAAACTTGGATGGCAAGCTCACGTGTAGGTGCAATAACAATCCCTTGCACATTTTCGTTATTAATATCGATGTTTTCCATCAATGGGATACCGAATGCAGCAGTTTTACCAGTTCCAGTTTGCGCTTGACCAATGATGTCTTTACCTTCAAGAGCTAGAGGTATCGTTTGGGATTGAATCGGGCTCGCTTCCTCAAATCCCATTTTTTCTATTGATTTCATAGACGTTCTATCTAATCCTAATTCGCTAAACAATGTCAATGTTTTCGTACTCCTTTTTATATCGTAAATTTACACGTGCATTCATGGATCATGCACAGATGTTTAGTTCAAATCCTCATCATCATGACGGATGTTCTACTTTATCTCTTATGAAAAAGTTTATCATTATCACCTAAAAGTATGTCTGCCTTTTAGTTCAAATGAACTCAATATGATTTTTTAAAAAGGAAATATACCAGCACGAACATTCACTGGCATTTTTAGTTTCGCGCACGTGTAAACTTATCATTAACATACGCTCATCTTTTTAAAAGTACATGTAACCAAAATTAAATTCAATATGGAAAATTAAAAGTAGCATAAACGGATGTTTCACCGTTTTATTCAGGTGAGGGCTGCTGCACCTATTATTCATCAGACTTAAAAGACTGTATGAACAAAACTTGACGAGAGCCAAGATTCTTATACAAAACAGGCCCGGTGCGTTGAGGATTTGCAGAAGTGGAAAAGCGCTAAAATGCGGCTTGATTCCCTAATAGCTACTAAAGCCGCCAAGAAATGCAGCTTTTATATATGACCAGACGCGCGGCCTATTTAATCTAAAATAATCTCAAGAATGAACTCATGAAACATGTAAGAACATACAATTTTGTTGCCTCAACCTGATTAATTTAAATAATCATCAATGATAAGACATTTAAACTCATACTTCATATTACCATTTTCAAACTGTTATTGCAATAAAGGATATCTCCCCATTTATGGTTACTAAAAACTTTAGATCGTTTCAAAAAATAGGGGAATTTGATATTCCCACATGGAAATGTGCATCTGAAATACGTTTGAGTAAGAATTTAGCATGTTCATTCAATGTGCCATTCTATCGGTTGAAATGTGTGTCACATTGGTTTTTATTTTCCCTTTAGAGAAGCACACGGATTGACTCACCACCAACAGGATTACCGTAGTTACTATATCCAAGTATGAGTAAATGGATTCTTTATTTAATATTTGAGCAATCAAAAAATGATTTTACAAAACGAACATCTGTTTATATACATGATATGTGTTTAATTCAAATAGTTTCAACAAACTTTATTCAGGAAGGATTAGTCCGAATCAAAAGGCCACCTTACACGGTTACTCCTTTAGAAAAAGAAAGGACTTACTACCAATCCCCTATACATTACCGGATATATAATACCATTATATTTCGAAATTTCTATTAATTATTTAAAAAACGGTAGTAAATAAGTCTGAATACAGTATGATTGACCTATAAATAAAACAATGGGGGTTATATGAATATATACACTATAGATGTTCCTTTATGTAAGGAATTTGGTCTGATGTTAAAGAAAATGAACAAGCAAGTCACCTTTTTGGAGGATCCACTCAATCAAAGTCTTCTATTCCAGGAATCAACGGACTTAATGAAATCATTATTTATTTTACCTTTATACATATCAAAAGATTCTTGGCAGCAAACCTCGTTGTTCGCCTTAGCTGAAACTTATGAAATCCCTATCTTATTTATTTACAAACGTGCTTTAGGTATAGAGACCCCTCTGGCGTTACCAGAAAGGACCTTTTATGAAACCATGGCTGTCCCTGCCGATTCAGTAGAAGTCAGGATTAAATTAAAGTCACTCTAAAACATCAGCATGCAACTGTTTTCAGCGAAATTGAAGGGGCAGGAGCTAGAAAAGATCAACCAGAAATCAGCAATGAGCCTGCGAATTGCAAAGGACTTTCAACTTTCAGGTTTACCCTTGTCTATCAATAAACAAGATATAGAGGTCAAAGGGCTTTCCCAGCCTTCTAGTGAACTGTCAGGGGATCTATTTTACTGGACGGAGATTGGCGACAGGACATACGTCTTCATAATGATCGACTTATGCGGAAAGGGCATTCATACGGCACTCATAAACATGTCCATACGCACTTTGATACCTGAGCTTATCAAACGCGTAAAAGACCCCATCTTCATAACGGAGGAACTGAATAAACATATGCGGGATCTATTTCAAGGAGTTAAAAGGGAATATAAAACCCATACTTGTTTTACAGCCTTCATTGCATACGTGGATACAAAGGAGCGACGCATCGAATATGTCAACTTTGGACTTCCTTCAGCCTTTTTGTATTCCCCATGCACCAATCAATTCCTCAATTTGAATGAAGGGACTATACCCATAGGGCTAAGTCCTGAAATGCCCATAAAAAAAATAGTATTTCATTATGAACCAGGAAGCCGTTTCTTCATCTATACAGATGGACTTTCTAAAATTCCCGCACCATCCGTAATCGACCGATTTGGCAATGTCGAGAGTGAATTCATCGAAAATATCCATCTTGATACACATGACCTTCTTCAGGAGTTACTTGTTTCAAGGATGAGACATTCAGTGATTGACGATGATATCTGCATTATTGCCGGGACACTTTATTAAAAGTACGATAAAAAAGGCCGATTCAAAAGAAACGGCCTTTTCTATTCTTTTTTATTTTTGTAAGGCTTGAACGACTTCCTCAAGCTTCATGCCCCTAGAAGCTTTAACGAGAATGATGTCATTTACCTGTGTAGACGACTTAAGTTCCTCTATAAGTTTCTGCTTATCTTGAAAAGGACGGACATTCTCTGATGCAAAAGCCTTGCTCGCTCCCTTCGCAATAAACTCTGCTAAAGGACCATACGTGAAGATCTTATCGATCCGCTCATTAGAAATCAATTCACCAATTTTCAGATGAAAGTCTTTTTCCTGTGGCCCTAACTCCAACATGTCTCCCAGTACAAGGATCTTTTTCTCGAAACCAGATAATCCCTCAATCAACTCTACAGCTGCCTTTACTGAAGTTGGACTGGCATTATATGCATCATTGATGATTTTCTGCCCTTTTGCCCCCTGGACCAATTCCATCCTCATATTAGTTAACTGAATGGTAGACAGACCTTTATGGATCGCTGCAACATCTACATGGAATTCTTTAGCAACCAAAATGGCTGCCAATGCATTAAGAACATTATGATGACCTAAAACCGGTATCTCATAATTGATATCCTTTTCATCACATGCAATGGTAAACGTTGTACTGTCTGCCCCTTGGTTAATGGTCTGTGGAAACAAATCATTTTGTTCCGTACGTCCAAAAGAAATTACGTTTAAATCCGGAAAATCTTTTTTGATCCGATTGCGAAGCAATGGCTCATCACCATGATATATCAGCGTTCCATCTTTCGCCAAACCTTCGACAATTTCCAACTTCGCATTCGCAATTTCCTCGCGTGACCCTAAATCCAATAAGTGTGATTCACCGATATTGGTAATGATCGCTACATCAGGCTTTGCCATTTTGGATAAAAACTCAATTTCGCCACGGCTGCTCATTCCCATTTCCAAAACAGCCGCTTCAGTATCCTCTTCCATCGAAAGCACCGTTAGTGGTAAACCTAGATGATTATTGAAGTTTCCATTGGTTTTATGAACTTTATAGGTAGTTGACAGCAGCGCAGCCGTCATATCTTTCGTAGTCGTTTTACCGTTGCTGCCTGTAATCCCGACCACTTTTATATCCAACTGCTTTCGGTAAGCACGTGCTAATTGCTGAAGTGCTTTTTCGGTATTTTCAACAATGATTAACGGTAAATCATTGGGAGGATTCGGAACATCCCTTTGCCAAAAAGAAGCCGCCGCTCCTTGTGCTAAAGCTTGCTTGACATATTGATGACCGTCAACCTGCCCACCCTTAAGCGGAATGAACAAACACCCTTCCTTAACCGTTCTTGAATCGATGGTAACCCCATTTATTCCTTTGGACTGGAATGAAGTGATATCATTCAATCCATCTGCCATTTCATGTACTTGTTTCAACGTTCTCTTTATCATTTTGTTCCTCCTACATTCATCGAACCGTTAATCGCTCTCTCCCTCTTCTTCCATTAACCAAACGAAGCAGAAACCAGTGTAAATCGAACCGGCTCCTGCTGATTGTAATCCATCAGATCAATTTTTGAAGAATTGTGAAGTTCACTGATACATTACCTGCATGATCAAACTGTATATTTGATTTGTTGTTTTTCTTGATGACGTTCCAAGGCAAGTTTCACGAGTTTTTCAATTAACGCTGGATAGTCGACACCTGTGTGCTTCCACAATAATGGAAACATACTGAAAGGAGTGAACCCGGGCATTGTATTCACTTCATTAATATAGATTTGGCCCTCTTCCGTTAAGAAGAAATCAGCTCGAACCAATCCAGAGCAATCCAATGACTTAAAGGCCGTAATGGCCATTTCAGATAAAGCTGCGTACTCGCTTTCCTTTATCTCCGCTGGGATGACCATCGCTGAATTACCGTCAACATATTTTGCTGAATAATCATAGAAGGAGAAATCTTTCTTAGGGATGATTTCTCCTGCCACTGAACATGATGGGTCATCATTGCCAAGAATGCCAAACTCAAGTTCACGGGCTACGACCCCTTCTTCAATGATGATCTTCCGATCGAATTGAAAAGCTTCCGCAACCGCTTTTTCCAATTCATCAGCATCATTACATTTGCTGATACCGACACTCGAGCCTAAATTAGCTGGTTTGACAAAACAAGGGTACCCCAATTCATCAGCTACCTTTTCAATGGCACTTTCAGTATTTTTTTCCCATTCAGAACGAATGAACCAAGTGTATTTAACTTGAGGAAGCCCCGCTTGGGCAAAGATGTTTTTCATGATAACCTTATCCATTCCAGCTGATGAAGCTAAAACGCCATTGCCTACATAAGGGAGATTCAATAATTCCAGCATCCCTTGTACTGTCCCGTCTTCTCCATTTGGTCCGTGAAGCAATGGGAAAATTACGTCATACCCTGTTGATTCACTATTTTCATCAGTTGAATGTGCCTGCAAGGCAAGAGGCGAGTTCAATTTGTCCGACGAAAAAGTCAAAGCCTCCACACTCTCGGCAGGCCCTGTTAACATCGGTCCATTAATCCATGAACCCTCTTTTGTTATGTAAATCGGATATATATCAAACTTTGCTAAATCGAGAGCCTTAATCACCGCTAAAGCCGTCTGCATAGAAACCTCATGCTCCGCAGATTTTCCACCATAAAGCAAACCAAGTTTAGTTTTCATGAGTTATTACCCTCCAATATTCTTTTAACCATGTTCATTGTATCATTTTACACTAAAACGGGAAAAGCGAAACTTCCATCATTGGTTCTTTTCCATTAATTACCAACAACGGAACACAGGTTAGATTCGCCACATCCTGTGGCAACACCTGTGCTTGCATATCCTATGCGTCGCATTCGGGCTTTACAGGCTGTTTTTTACACATATTTTTAAATTGCACTTTCATTTGATACCCTTCGACCATCATTTCCATCGATACCTTACAGCCTGTTAATGCGGGGAAAAGCGAAACTTCCATCATTGGTGCTTTTCCAATAAGGAATATAGGCCAAAGCCACAACTCCCTGTCTCCTGTGCGGCGTCCTCCCTTATCTTTTATGCAATAGATAGTAAGTCTTACACCTAAAAAAACAAAGATATCAAATAATCCAACCCACGCATCCGGAAATTGGGATCAGAATAATGATTCATTTTTTATAACACTTTCCCATACTTTTTCTTTTCGATTAAAGGTGATAAAAACATCCGGCTCCTTAATATTTCTATCCGAAAAGTCATCATGCATCTCATCCATGTTTAAATAATCCCCTACCACCCATGCCGGTATCTCAATCTTCGTTCTTGAGTACTTGACATGCCGAAAGGAAAAAATGAGCCCCTCTGCCATAATATGAGCCAATGAAGAAATGATTTCTGCAGGAATGGCCGTCAGCTCTCTTTTCTTTCTGATTCCAAGCCACGTCCTCTCCACTTTTAACGGCTCCAGCTTTAGCGGAATCAGACTCCCTAACATCATATAATATGTAGAAAGTGAACGAAAATAAATTTTGTTGAACCAGCCATCATCCTGGGCAAGGTACACAAATTGATTATTCAATTTACGGAAAAATGGAGGATCCAGATGGGTTTTTGCATGCCCTAAATATAAAAGTTCAGCTAATTCCCTTCCATCCAATTCATCCAGCCCTTCCTCTTCTTCAAAATCAATCCAACAGAAATCTCCATATGCCCGGACATTTTCTTTAACGAGCTTTGCAATATCCTCAGATGAAGCGCTATCGAGCAGGACATTCAAATTGTATTCCCCACCATCGAATTGATGTTTCAATAATAAGATGGAATCCAAGGTATATGGCAGCGAATAGACAAATTCGCGAAAATTGAGTCCATTAAAAAGGACAAACCGTTCGGAAGCCTGCATATGCATATATAAGATATCATTGTTATCATTCTTCATAACCTGGTCCCCTCCGAGCTCTCAATCAATAATGTTATTTTATCAAACTTTTGGGTTTTCAAGTAAGTTATATAACCCAGAATATTATTCATCATCTGCATCGTATGAATAATGTGAATACCTGAACTCTATAATCACCTACGGTTAAGGAACGAACTCGATAATTTTAAATATCCATAATAGTGAAAAATAAAGAGTTGGAGGAATTGACGACGGGTAAAATTGAATAAGGTTTTATCATTAATTCTTTTCATGAGGAAGCTTCCCTTTAAAAAACTTTTCGTTTGCACCTTCTGGCACGTCAAATATAAAGGATACGCTTTTCAAACACAAAAAATCCAGAGTGAAATATCACTCTGGATTTTTTGTATTAAGAAACTTGTTCTAATTCTTTATCGGAAGGAGGGTTGAATTGACCTTCCCATTTAGAGATGACGATTGCTGCAAGTGAATTACCGATAACGTTTACTACTGTACGTCCCATATCAAGAATACGGTCGATACCGGCAATAAATGCTAAACCTTCAATAGGAATACCAACTGTTCCTAATGTCGCTAAAAGAACTACGAAGGATACACCTGGTACACCCGCAATACCCTTAGACGTGATCATTAACACTAACATTAGCGTAATTTGCTCATAAGCACTTAAATCGATTCCGTACATTTGAGCGATGAAGATAGCTGCCAACGCTTGGT
Organism: Peribacillus sp. YIM B13482; assembly: GCF_042787975.1. Lineage (NCBI taxonomy): Bacteria > Bacillati > Bacillota > Bacilli > Caryophanales > Bacillaceae > Peribacillus > Peribacillus sp. YIM B13482. The sequence goes on along the minus strand of NZ_JBHZPF010000052.1, from coordinate 10,289 downwards.
ATAATGTTGAACCATCAAGGTTAAAAGAGTATCCAGTTGGAATAACAAATGTAGCTATATGTTTCGGACATCCCGCTTTTTCCATTTTTTCCATAAGTTTCGGAAGAACCGCTTCTGAACTTGCTGTAGAGAACGCAAGTACCAATTCTTCTTTTAGAAGTTTAATCAATGTAAAGATATTGAATCCTACAAATTTTGCAATAAGACCCAGAACGACAATTACAAAGAAAATCATTGTTCCGTATACAGAAAGCGCTAACTTACCTAACGGAATTAAAGATTCCAAACCGAACTTGGAGATGGTCACACCGATTAGTGCAAATACCCCAATAGGAGCAAATTTCATGACCATATTAGTTAGGTAGAACATTCCTTCTGCTGTACCTTGGAAGAAACGGAATACTGGTTTACCTTTTTCACCGATAGCCGCAATACTAATTCCAAACAATACGGAGAAGAAAATGATCGCTAACATATCGCCTTGTACCATAGCTTGTACTGGATTGGATGGTACAATGTGAACAAGTGTATCTACAAACGATTCATGCTGCTTAGTTTCTGCTGTATCAACATAAGTGGAGATATCAGTTTTTTCCAGATGATTCATATTTACGCCAACACCAGGCTGGAGGATATTCGCGGAAATTAAACCAACAGCAATCGCAATCATAGTTACCACCACAAAGTATGATATTGATTTAGCTCCTAGTTTACCTACTGCTTTTAAATCACCTACACCCGCAACTGCAACGATAAGACTTGATACAATGATTGGCACAACAATCATTTTAATCATTCGTAGGAAAATGTCTCCGAATGGCTGTAAAAAGTTTTGGGCCGTCTCATTACCATAAAAAATGGCACCAACGATAATCCCTAGAATTAAACCAATGAAAATTTGGCTAGCTAAACTTAACTTGAATTTCTTCATATACTTTCCTCACCTTCCATAAAGTCTTTGATGCAAAAACGTTTTGTCTCGGTAAGGGAAACAAGATACTAATAGAAAGAAAGTAATTTTTCTTTTTTTGAAAAACTCTGTCTTTACGCCGAAAAAAAAGACACTTCATGTGTCGATTTCATATTGGCGTGAATATTCACACATGTTCCCTTAAAGACGCTGACGAGGTTAGCTGTCGGGTTAGGAATTGGAAACACAATTTGCCCTTTCATTTCTGAATTCACCCCTAGTGGATTAAAATCCACAAAAATGGTTCCCCCGTTCTTGGAATAAGATTAAGCGAGTTAACTTATAATAAAATATTATACTAAAAAGGTTAATCTGTAAATGTTTATTCTCATCCATTTTAGAAAAAGTCTTTAAATATATCTGAATATTCTGCATTCTAGATGATTGCACCCAGTATTACACTTCCCGATTTTTAGTCATTTAAGCTATATGGATATATAAATAATAACTAATTTGACATCCCCTTTCTTTATGAAAGAAGCAGTTATTTTTCCAAAATGCCAAGTAACAGATACCTTACTTTTTCCCTAGAGGTGAATTTTTTATAAGTTGCAGTTTTCACTTTTTCAAATTGAATTGGGGTAATAAAATAAGAATGGTTCTTCGCTACCCTATTCGGTTCTAGCAGGATGACATCACCTACTGACGGTCCCTTTATTAGTTCCTGCTTACCTTCTGCTTTAAGCCCTTTTGAAATGTAGTGTTTATCCACATACCCTTTTTTAGTCAATTTGTAGACATGCGGCTTTTTTTGGTAATGCACTGCCTCGATGGGAATGGCGGGTACACCAGCTTTCTCATTGGTTATTACAGCAAGGTTGACTTTGGATCCCACCAACAAAGATTCGGTTTCTTCACCCTCCGGTTCGATTAAAGCCTGAAATGGAAATTTGTTATCCCTTTTTAGTGACGGCTCTTCTGCTGGATAGGAATGGATACGGCCTATCGTTCCTTTCAATGACTTTTTTAAATCAGAGGAACTTGCTTTTATAGTCATGCCCACTTTAGCTTTTTTCATCTCCTCTTCAGAGAAATTACCTTCAATTGCCATATTTGTTGAAACGATGGATATAATGGGGTTTTTCAGGTTTTTATTGATATTTTTAACTACACCATCAGCTTCACTCGTCGTTACAATCGCGCTAGCCTGCTCCTCAATTGAACTTAATTTAGCATCAAGCATTTTCACTTTTTCATTCAAACTGTTTTTTTCGAGTTCTTGCTTGTACATTTCTTGCTCAATGTTGCTTTTAATAAGATCTGAAGAGCTTGTTGTTATATTAATATCCAAGTTATTTTTCACCGATTCATCAATGACCGCTTTATCAGGATCACGGGTCAGGGCCCCTTGAGAAGCCCTTAACTTCCTAATATATTCGTCAATCCCTACAATTTCTCCCTCAGCAGCAGTTTTCTCCGCTTCCAAATTCGCTTTAAGTGCATCAAGTTCGGTTGTCGTATACTCAAACAACGAGGAGCCAGCCGCTACAGCATCCCCCTCTTTTACAAGGAATTTCTTAAAATCATTTTTCTTGGTTTCAAAATAGATATCGTACTCTTCTACAGGTTTAATTACCCCATTTGTTTGAATAGTATCCGTAATTGTATCTTTTTTTACCATTGACCAGTTTTCCACGAAAACAGTTCGTTCCGCTTTGCTTCCTTTTTTTTCAATAAGGTATATGTTGACGGTTATTAACACAATCGACGCAATAGAGACCGCTGTTATTTTCCATTTCCCACTCATTCTTTTCACCCGCCTTATACAAATACGCCCACTTGGATGTATGCTAAAAAGGCTTTAACAAACCACGTGGCCAGATAGAATAGAACAATCATTACAAGGACCAAATAATTATTTCGTTGTGAAAACTCCTTTAAATAGAAATATTGCAGGGCAATAATAAGAAATTGAAAAATGGTGATTTCGCTGAAAAAGTGAATAAAGTAATCACTTCTGAGAAAATACTGACCGATGACTCCCAATGAAAAAAGATTGGAATCATTGCCTATATCCATTAATACGAATAGAGGAATCAGTAATGCTTTTTCCAATAATTGCAACCCGAAAATGATCATTTGAACGATAACTAATTTTATGTATGGGATATCGGTAACGATCCAAAAGAAAAGGGCTGCTAAAAATATGTAAATGGATGGGTAGATAAGGCTTGCTATTATGTTGCCGCTCAATATCAGAAACTTTCCTGCTTCAAATTCATTAACACTCATCTTCGTGATTTCTTTAGAAAATGATTCAGAACCAATGCCAAAATAACCACCAATAGCAAATACTATAATACTAAGAAAATATAAAAATAGTAATTTCCATCCAAGCCGTGTGACTGCCTCTGCATTTTGCAGCTGATAACGACTTCGATGAGGCTCTAAAATGCCCTTTAACAATCTGACCTGGTACACCATATGTGTTCCTCCTGCAAAAAATGATATATCATCCTATATTTTATCTTATTTTGGAAACAATTGCAGAAATAAGGAATGAATGAAACAAAAAAAACACATACACTTACCCTTAACATGTAATCCTCCTCACCAATTTGGAGTTAATACCGATAAATGATGGCCAAGTACTTTAATTCGAGTAGGTGTTTGACTATAACTCTCTCCATCCATATCCACATCAAGTGGCCTCTTGTTTTCAATAGTCATGCTACCGGCCTGCACATAAGTCACACCAGACTCCGAGCTCAAATTTTCAATCCATGAACGTTTCATCGCTATTATTTCTAAAAATGCACCAAAGCTTGCGTTTTCCAAGATGGCAACGCCAAAGATCCCATCGTCTGGACTAACCATGGGAAAGGGGAGTAAATTAGTACCGATAAAACATCCATTCAAGACCAAAATCATGATTGCTTCCCCTTCAATGAAATTCCCATCATACTCAAGTTTATAGGAAAAGGGTGCATTATCACCAATCGTCCTTACTGCACTTAATAAATATCCTATCTTTCCGAACCTGTTTTTTTCCTGCACATCAATATTGCTTGATGCCTCAGTAATAAGCCCGATTCCCCAAAAGTTGGAGAAATAGTCATCGTTGGCCTGACCGATGTCAATTGAACGAACTTTTCCATTTACTATTGCCTCCGCAGCCTGACGAACATTTTGAGGAATCTTTAATGTTCTTGAGAAGTCATTGCAAGTCCCTCCAGGTAATATCCCAAACAACGGCCGCTTCCCAAGGGGTGAAAGGCCATTTACACACTCATGTACGGTTCCATCTCCTCCTAATACGAAAACTACATCCATGTCTTCACCATATTCCGAGCAGAATCGACATGCATCCCCTTTTTCCTTCGTTTGTAGAATAAGGAACTCATCAATATGAGGAGCTATTACTGGAAGACATTCCTCAAGATTCCTCTCGAGTTTATTGTTCCCGGCCTTTTTATTATAAATCAGCATTCCCTTTTTCCATCTCATGATTCTTGCCTCCATACTAATAAAAGAATTTTCCTACTACTTATACTTTTTCCTAAACCCCAGATTTTGAAACTCATACATAATCAAATATAGAAAAATTCATATGGCTTTGAACTCTAAGATATCAACAAAAAAAGAGGCTATACGCCCCTTTCTGTAATTCCTTCATATATTCGTCAAATATTCCTTCATCGTTAAGACAAGCTTTGAACACAAAGGACTTCGTTTTTCATTTTTTTCCAAAAACAACAAAAGGCTTTCCAAGATAATGGGACTTGGCCTAACTTTTGAAAACTCTTCTTGAATTGCCTTTAAAGCTTCCCTATTTTTACTTGTTTCCACTTCCAACATCCTGCTGATGATCGAATGGATTTCCTCTTTTGGGCTCAAATCCCGCAGTGAGCATTCTGGTATAGGAAATTGTTTCAATAATGGATCTTCCATGTTTTGCAGGCTTGCAATAATTGAATCCATACGGTTCAACATGAAGCTAGGTAACAACTCCACATCGAAAGCATTTTTTTTCCTGATCAATATTCCGATATATCCTTTGAAAAGTGAATCTAATATTATTGTGCAATCCGGCAGAAGGTCAGCCGAAAGTCCGGGGTATATCTCAATGATTTTACGCTTGAACCAAATCAATCCCTCTTCATGGATATAATGTAAAAACCGATCAAGTTCTTCGCTGATATGGAGCATTTGTTCCTGCATCAGCATTTGAATTAAGTTTGTATTTCCCGTCATATGCTCCATGTGAACAGTGATTTGCCTCAAAAATTTGTCTTTACTAGACAATGAAGCGTCTAACTCAAGATCAAGTAATGAGTCCGTCAACGCTTCATAATAATATTTAAAAATGGAGACGAGTAACTCTTCCTTCGATTTAAAATAATTATAAAAAGATCCCTTTGCTATCCCACATTTTTCAGCAATTTCCTGAACGGAGGTGGCATGATAACCTTTCTCCGCGAAAAGTTCTACAGATTTATCTATGATCATTTTATGTTTTTCATTCATCAAATTCATCCTATCTCTTAAAAGTCTGTCCAATCATGACCAATCAGTCATATCTTTCAAATTGTATCCCAAAACCCTTGGAATCACAACGATAAAACTAACAGATATTATCTATTGCAATCATAATCCTTATGCTATATATTTGAGTCTATGACCGATTAGTCACAATTTTAAGTATGGAGGGTACAAGTTTGAACTCAATAATTAAATTTTCCTTGAAGAATAAATTGGCAATCTGGTTGCTTACGATCATCATCGTTGCAGCGGGTTTATACTCCGGTTTAAACATGAAGCAAGAAACCATTCCAAACATCTCGACTCCATTAATAAGTATCTCCACTGTATATCCAGGAGCTGCACCTGAAGAAGTAGCAGATAAACTCACAAACCAGATTGAACAGAAAGTCACAAATTTATCAGGAGTCGAATTAGTCAGTTCATCTTCCATGGCTAATGTTTCTTCCATCCAATTACAATATGACTATGATACGGATATGGACGACGCTGTAAAAACAGTTAAAGAAGCATTAGAGAAAATAGAACTGCCTGAGGGAGTGGATAACCCAAGCGTATCTAAATTAGAATTAAACGCTTTTCCTGTCGTAGCACTCAGTGTAACAGATAAGGATTCGGATTTACCAGCCCTTACAAAAAATGTCGAAGAGGTGTTAGTACCTAAACTTGAAGGAATCGATGGCGTAACTTCCGTATCAATTTCCGGACAACAAGTAAATGAAGGGAGCCTTGTATTCGATCAAGAAAAGATGGCTCAATATGGGCTCGATGAAGAGACCGTAAAGAAGGTTATCCAGGCCGCAAACATCAACATGCCACTTGGCATATATAACTTTGATGATAAAGAAAAAACGATCGTTGTGGATGGAAACATTTCCACATTAAAAGACCTGAAAAATATAAAGATACCTTTAACGGGTGGTTCTAAAACTGGAACGCCAGCACAAACCATACCCGAAACCAATCAATTATCCCCTGAAATGGCATCGGGTACTGCCCAAGTACAAAATGTCAAATTATCAGATATTGCCGATGTTAAAGTCACCGGTAAGGCTGAGTCGGTTTCAAGAACAAACGGTAGCGAATCGATTGGAATCCAGGTTACAAGATCGCCTGATGCCGATACAGTTGCAATCGTAGACGAAGTAAATAAAGAAATATCGAATTTTAAAGAAGAATTTAAAGGCGTAAGTGTACATACTACGCTAGATCAAGCAAAACCGATTAAAGATTCAGTTGAAACCATGATTAGCAAGGCAATCTTCGGCTGTCTGTTTGCCGTCATCGTTATCATGCTTTTCCTTAGGAACTTTAAAACGACTCTAATTTCCGTCATTTCGATTCCATTATCTTTGTTAGCAGCCCTTTTGGTGCTCAAGCAAATGGATATTTCATTAAATGTTATGACACTGGGAGCCATGACAGTTGCAATTGGCCGTGTCGTCGATGACTCTATTGTCGTAATTGAAAATATTTACAGGAGAATGGCTTTAAAAGGCGAACAATTAAAAGGCGGCGACTTAATACGATCAGCCACTAAGGAAATGTTCATCCCTATCCTTTCATCGACAATCGTTACAGTAGCCGTTTATCTGCCTTTAGCAAGCGTTACAGGGGCTGTTGGGGAACTATTCATGCCATTCGCCTTAACAATGGTGTTTGCATTAGTCGCTTCATTAATAATCGCCATCACACTCGTTCCGGCCATGGCAGACTCTTTATTTAAAAAGGGACTATCTAAAAAGGAATTAAAATCACATGAAGAAAAACCCAGCAAACTATCTGCATTCTACCGAAAAGCACTTGATTGGTCATTAAACCATAAGTTAATAACTTTCGGTACAGCCATTGTATTATTAGTCGGGAGCTTATTCCTTATTCCAAGCATCGGTGTCAGCTTCATGCCTGCAGATGAGGAAAAAACGATTATCGTTACTTACACTCCAGCGCCTGGCGAATTAAAAGAGGATATTGAAAAGCAAACAGAAAAAGTAGAAAAATACTTCATCGATAAAGATGATGTGAAGACAGTTCAATATACACTAGGGGAAAACATGATGAGTGGCATGATGGGCGGCTCGGGTAACTCAGCTCTCTTCTATGTACTCTATGATGAAGACACCAAAAACTTCGGGGACAAAAAAGAAAAGGTCATAAAGGATTTAACTAGCCTTAATTCACCTGGAACATGGAAACAACAAGAGTTCACTTCAACATCAAGTAATGAAACTACCCTATATGTATACGGAAATACACAAAAAGAAATTGAACCTGTAATCGATGATATTAAAAATATCATGAAGAAAAATAAAGACTTAAAAGATGTTGATACCAGCCTTTCCGATGCTTATGAGCAATATACACTAGTGGCAGACCAGAAAAAGCTAAGTGATGTTGGACTAACAGCGGCACAAATTGGTATGTCCATTGCAAATACGAACAAAGAAGATGCTTTAACTACTATTAAAAAAGATGGTGAAGAAGTCAAAGTATATGTCGAGACAGAAGAAACGACATTTAAAGATAAAAAAGATCTTGAGAACACGAAAATTTCTTCTCCAATGGGAATGGAAATCCCATTAAAAGAGCTTGTAAAAATCGAAGAAGGAAAAGCGTCCGATACAATTAGCCGTCGCGATGGAAAAATTTATGCCGACGTGTCTGCAACTATCAAATCGGATGATGTAGCAGCAGTAACAGCTGAAGTACAAAAGGAAGTTAAAAAATTAGACCTTCCTGCAAGCGTTTCTGTAGACTATGGCGGAGTAACGAAAGATATCCAAGAATCCTTCACTCAACTTGGAATCGCCATGTTAGCAGCCATAGCTATCGTTTACTTTGTCCTAGTCGTTACTTTCCATGGTGGTTTAGCACCAATAGCCATTCTCTTCTCACTACCATTCACGGTAATCGGGGCATTGGCAGGGCTATTCGTTACAGGTGAGACGATCAGCGTTTCGGCAATGATGGGTGTCCTAATGCTTATTGGTATCGTCGTAACCAATGCCATTGTATTAGTGGACCGTGTTATCAAAAATGAAGAATCAGGTTTATCTACTCGGGAAGCTTTACTCGAAGCTGGTTCCACCCGTTTACGCCCAATCCTGATGACTGCCCTTGCAACAATAGGCGCCTTAATACCCCTGGCAATCGGTGCAGAAGGCAGTGGATTGATATCACAAGGTTTAGGAATTACCGTTATCGGCGGACTAGTGAGTTCTACATTATTAACACTGGTCATAGTACCGGTAGTTTATGAAGTTATAATGAAAATAGGTAAAAAGAAGAAAAAAACAGTTAAATAATAAAGAAAAGAAAGAGGGAATCCCTAACTATAGGGATTCCCTCTTCTTTTCTGATTCAACAATAATACTTTTGAATTTTTCTACTCCACCCTTCATTTTCATAATGTATTATAAAATACAATTTCAATTTGTCCTATACAGCTTTCTGAGCCCTCTAGACAATGCCTTTATGACTTGATTCCTTCTTTTTTCACCAGATCCCGCCACTCGTAACATAAATGCCCTATTCGTCGTCATTTCCAAGGAAATTCTTTTGTTTTTAAAACTGATTTTTATGCAAACAAAAAAAGGAAAGAACTCGCCTTCCTTTTTGATTTCTATAGATTAGTGTTTGGTGAAAGTCTGGTCTATCGCATTTTCCAAATCCAGCGATTTTTCTTTTAAATAACGCTTGGTCACATTTAAATCTTTATGACCGGCAAGCTTGGATATCGTTTGTATAGCTATTCCATTATCCACTAACCTTTGGCAAAAGGTATGGCGCAATTTATGTGGATGAACATTGTATTTTTTTAATATATATTGAACTGATCTCGGAGTGATCCTTTGATTATAACTTGAGATGAATAACGGATCTGCTTTTTCTTTTAAAGAATGAAGATAATTTTTTACATGTTGTATAGCCGATAGTGTCAGGGGGACGGTTCTATCAATTTCACCTTTTGCGTTCCTGACAAGTATATAATTTCGCTCTGTTTCCATGATGACGTCCTGATCATTTAAGTCACATAATTCAGAAACACGAATTCCTGTATGCAACAAAAGGTAGACGATGGCAATGTTCCTAAGATTTCCTTCTGCTTCTATATCTCTTAACAGGATTTGCTGCTCTTTTATGCTTAAAGTTTCAGGCACTTCTAGCTTGTGCTCTTTAACCTTGCGTTCCACAGAAAGCATTACTTGTGGCTTGCCTAAAAATTTAAAGAATACATTTAGAGCGATATAGTGTTTTTCTATTGTCCCTGGACTTTTCTTGCAATTTTCTAAATAGTCAAGATAATCCTGAACATCTTCAGAATGAATCTCCATCAATATCTTTTGTGTCTGGTCACAAAACTGTGAAAGGACACCAGTATACGTTTTGATCGTATTAGCTGATTTGCCTTGGTCTCTCAACCATTCAGCAAACGAAAAAATCATTTCATCTTTAGCAGAGGTATCCATCGGCTATTCCCCCATGACAGTTTCAGAACTACGTTAAGTTTAACATATTTCCCTACAGAAACGAAGAATTCTGTCCATATGCCTTAAACAGATATACGATTATACAGATTGAAGCAGAAATTATTTGCTTATTTATCACTAGATGCATTTATAAGTATGTCCTAGCATATATACTTTCCTATACTGAATATACTTTCTATAATCTTTTGAGTCTCCTACCTTTTAACGGATTTAAACATAAGAGACAGAAGGAATAACAACCGCAAAAAAGACCAGCCGGATGGCTGATCTTTTTAAATGGCTTGGCGGCGTCCTACTCTCACAGGGGGAAACCCCCAACTACCATCGGCGCTGAAGAGCTTAACTGC
>NZ_JBHZPF010000051.1:0-35779 GCF_042787975.1 Peribacillus sp. YIM B13482 | reverse complement strand
AGCGAGCATCTGGAGGGGAAATCAACCACAACTCACTACCTGGTAAATAGCAACAAAGTATGTGAAAACAGCCTTATTAAATGACCACTAAGTGACCACATTTATTGCTAAAGGGCTCTTTTTAGCTTATGAAAAGTTCTCTGCTGATGAGTCTTATATATTCTGGGTAACATGACTATATTTATCTAAGGTTATGGAAACATTTGAATGCCCTAAACTTACTGATACCAATTTAGGACTTTCTTCGATCTTCAACATCATAGTGCATGTGTATGGCGTAAATCATGGAATCGAAACTTCTTCATTCCTGCAAGAAGAAGTTTTGAACAAACAAGGATTAAGATGAGCTGTCCATCGGGTGGCTTTTTATTATGAATTTAAATTTAAATGAGACGAAGAATCAGAATCTAATTAATCTTTGAAATGGTATAAAGGATAGGATTTTATTTGTAAATGATATTGAAAGCCGGACCTATTCATGTGGGTAAAATCAATCAATTCTCGCTGGGAATCTGTGTTGTTGGTAATTGCCAATATGACACTATGGATGAAGGCTACTCTTGCAAGTGCAGAGCTTTACGCTGCGCTTGTTAAGGTGGGATAAGAAAGTATGAAAGCCCATAACGAAATGCCAGGTTATAGTTGGAAAACCTGTTGTGAATATAACGCAGTGATGCTTTTGATTGGAAAGGTTCGAAAACTCCAGCCAAACCATCTCCGGCTGCTTATACTATCCAAGACGGTTATACTTAATTGTATTTTTCACCAGTAAGATGCGATTAAAACATAACGATAATAATTGAAAGAAACGTTCGGCTTCCCGGAAAATGTGGATTGATAAAGCTCTTGAGCTTGCTTTCTTCGATTAAATGGAAAGGGTTATTATCCTAGTAGCTTGTCTACACCATTTTTTTGTAAAAGCATAAATAAAAGGAGTTTTTGTTTAAACAAATTTTAATAAGAATGGAGAATCATGATGGCCAATGGTTGTAATCAAAATCCGTTAGGGACTTGTTCAGAAGCGGAAGTGATCAATACAACTGCAAACGGGAATGCTTCTCATGCCGAAGGAATCAATACAACTGCAAACGGGAGTGCTTCTCATGCTGAAGGAAGTGAAACAACTGCAGGGGGGAACGCTTCCCACACAGAAGGGTTTAATACAGATGCAATAGCGGGTACGGCCCATGCAGAGGGATCAACTACGACAGCAAGCGGAGTTGCTTCCCATTCAGAGGGGTATCTCACCACAGCTGGTGCAAATACTTCTCATGCGGAAGGTAGTGAAACAACTGGGGCTGGAAACGCCGCTCACGCTGAAGGATTTCAGACTTTGGCAGTTGCTGATACAGCGCACGCAGAGGGAACTGCAACCACAGCAAGCGGAGTGGCTTCTCATGCAGAAGGTTTTGCAACAAATTCCAGTGGACCCCATTCCCATGCTGAAGGGAGCAATACAACATCAGCCGGAGCTAATTCTCACACAGAAGGTTTGAATACACAAACAACGATTAGCGGTATTAATGCTCACGCAGAAGGAGAAGGGAATACTGCTAATGGAAGAGCATCCCACGTGGAAGGAGGCAGTGTAGATCCATTGGGTAATCCAGCACCTAACTTAGCAAGTGGACCTAGCTCCCATGCTGAAGGAGTTGGTACAAATGCCACTGGATTTGCCTCTCATGCAGAAGGCGGGACTCAGGATATTACATCCCAGTCTGGTCCGCAAGCTTTGGGAGATTTTTCTCATGCTGAGGGGGTAAATACTTCAGCTAGTGGAGGTGCTGCTCATGCCGAAGGATTTGGAACATCTGCTAGTGGTCCTGCTGCCCATGCAGAAGGGGTCAATACAATTTCAAGTGGAATTGGTTCACATGGGGAAGGAGTTAGTACAAATGCCACTGGATTTGCTGCTCATGCCGAAAGATTAAGCACAATTGCCAGTGGGGATTCTTCTCATGCCCAAGGGGAAGGCTCTAACTCTATTGGGCCCCGCTCCCATGCGGAAGGGCAAAGTACAATTGCCATTGGAGAAGCTTCTCATGCCGAGGGTGTTGGAACAACCGCGAGTGGTTTTGCTTCCCATGCCGAGGGGAGTGGTACAACTGCCAGTGGAATTGTCTCCCATGCCCAAGGATCTGGAACGTTAGCAGATGGAACCCTTTCTCATACCTAAGGTTTTCAAACTTGTGCTAACGGTTTAGAAGGTGTACATGTAATGGGACGACTAGGAGGTCCAAATCCAGCTGTTGATCTTACCTATTCATGGTATCTCGTAAACGGGGTAGCCCAATGTGATCCGGCTGGTGTAGTAGCCAAAATCCTAAATGACGGTAATGCTTGTTTCGATGGAACAGTAACTACTGCTTCATTTATAACCGCTGCTGGCGCTTGCGATTATGCCGAGATGTTTGAAACCGCAAATGGCCAATCGATTGATGTGGGTTATTTCGTAACTTTAAATGGTGAGAAAATCCGAAAAGCTCATTCGAATGACGACTATATTTTAGGAATTACGAGTTCCAATCCAGGGATACTGGCAGATACGGAAGATCCGGCTTGTAGTAAATATTTACTTGACGAATGGAATCGACCGATATTCGAAGATATTACCCTCCCTGCCGTAACAGACCATGAAGGGAATACCATCGTAGAAGAATGTACCGAGGTGAGAAAGAAAATAAATCCTGATTGGGATCCGGAACAACCATGCAACTCCCGACTCGAGAGATCTGAATGGGTTCCTGTTGGTCTTGTGGGAAAACTTCTGGTTAGGGATGATGGAACTGCCCAGGTAAATGGCTACTGTAAACCAAATGATGAAGGAGTTGCTACAGCAACGGAAAATGGATACAGGGTTATGAAACGCACAGGACCAAATCAAGTATTAGTGATGCTTAACTCCATTTCTCCAATTAAAGAAATTGATATTGTAGAAAAGGTAGAAAAACTAGCAAAGTTAAAAATCCAAGGATTTTTAACGGATGAAGAGTTTCAGATTCAAAAACAAAAATTATTATATTTATGAAAAGCTTAGTCCTATTTTTAGAATAACAAACAAAAAAAATAGAAACAGCTAATCTGATTTCTCAAGTACAAAGCCATTTTCAAAAGAGATTGGCTATGTTAAAGATAAGGGGTGTATAAAGTATAGATTATTTTTGAAACACTAAAAATGACTTTGATGTTGGGTTTTCCTTTATTCTTATGTAAATCCATCCAATAATGTTTTAAAGGGTTTTGGAAATTGCGAGTTAATATAGAAGAAACTATTCGGAATATGATATTTGAAAAAGAAAAAAACTATCCAAGTGTGTGCTGGATTTTTAATATTCAAGTGACTTAAAAATAAACCCCATTGGGTGGCCACATGAATGACAAAAATTTGCTATTTGGAAATGAAATGTCATGAATTTATTGGATGGGTAATTTTAAGCAAATAAATAAAAGTTACGAATGTGGAAGTAGCGAAAATATATGAAATCAACTTTTTTAAAACCCGATTATGCAATTAAAAGCAATGGGGATCCTCATGTAAATAGGGTTCTCTATTGCTTTTTTTCATTCCAATTTATTAGAGTTTTCTATGAATGACAGGGTTAATCCGTGAAATCCCCAGGTCCAACACTTATCTTCAATAATAATACTGGGGATTAGGTTGAAATTGATAGTTGTATGACGGGGCAGTATACATTTGGTTATCATAGTGATTAATATATTGCGGGTATTGCTGACTGTCTCTTTCGGCCGCTCGATCGCAGTTGGCTGGCGGACCGATGAATGTTGATGGTTGAACCGGTGCAATTACTTTTTTCCATTGGTTTTCATCGATACAATACGTATGCGCCATAATATTTGCAGGCGTCAATTTCAAAATATCCGAACCCAGGATCACTTCAGGTGTTGGTGCATTAAAAATGGCAAGCAGATGGGTGTTATCAGTATTGGCTACTTCATAATGCCACCAACCTTGTGGAACATTGGCTACTTGACCGGGTTTAATGGGGTAATTCTGTATTTGTTTTGTAAAAGGATTCAGTAATGAAACGGTTGCAGCTCCAGAAATGCAGTACACTAGCTCTGCAGCATTTTGGTGATAATGCGGTTCTACGACATTGTCGGTACTAAGGTAAATATCTAATAATGAAACATTTTCGAGTGTGTTCAATTGTTTGATACCTAATACATTTATATAGTTTTGATTGTTTTTTTTAACGAAGGTGCTCTTGTTAACATCGAAAAAGTATTGTGTAGATGGTGAAGTATAGTCCATATAGGAGACCATGAATATATCATTCCTTTTCTGGAGACTTGATCTTGCCAGGATATGTTAGTTTTTATTTTAATGTTCAATCACAGAGTGGGTAATTGCTTATTGTTCCTAATGATTGTTTATGAATGCTGCATATCCGTTAAAGGACACAGGGAAAAAAATTATTATATAATAGCCTGTTGAATGGAAAGCAATTGAATCAAACCAAATGGTAATTAGAGAAATATTATTTTTATATACTTTAAAACCGAAACTGCTAATCTGAATTTTGGATATAATCAAACTTTTAGTAAGAGAAATTTTCCCATTGCAGGACTTTAAATTACAGTGATATAATGTTCTCTGTGATTTTAAAGTTTAACATAGGAAGTGGCTAAATTGTCGAACAATTCGAAAGAAAGTAAATTCGTTCCGTACGTCTCTGCATCAAAATCTCTACCGGAATTAACTGCAACGGCAGTCATTCTAGGGATCATTCTTGCAATCGTATTCGGTGCGGCAAATGCATACTTAGGCCTACTTATTGGTTTAACTGTCTCTGCTTCAATACCCGCAGCGGTAATTTCAATGGCTATCTTAAGAGGGGTTTTTCGCAGGGATTCAATTTTAGAAAACAATATTGTGCAAACGATGACCACGGCAGGTGAGGCAATTGGTGCCGGTGCTGTATTTACCATTCCAGCATTATTCATGTGGGACATGGACGTGAGTCAAGCATTCATCATTTTCGTTGTATTAACTGGGGGGTTTTTAGGGGTCTTCATGATGGTTCCCCTTCGCCAGCTTTTGATTGTAAGGGAACATGAAACATTACCATATCCTGAAGGTACGGCATGTGCCGAGGTTCTGAAGTCAGGAGAAGAAGGCGGTACAAGTGCCAAATTAATCGGAGCCGGTTTGGTTATCGGCGGTATGGTTAAAGGGCTTGGTGATGGTTTTAAGCTTTTTAAAACAGAGGTTGAAACAGGAATCACAAACTTTAAAAATGCGGTGGTTGGTCTTGATGCCTTTCCTTCCCTTTTGGGTGTAGGTTATATCATTGGACCGCGTGTTGCAGGACAAATGCTAGGTGGAGGGCTATTAGCATGGGTCGTTCTCATACCGGCAATCAGCTTCTTTGGCAGCAGCAATGGAACAGCCATTTTCCCTTCTGATGTACCGATCGGTGAATTGGATGCATGGGGAATTTGGGATAATTATATACGTTATATTGGAGCTGGTGCTGTTGCAACTGGCGGATTGATCACATTGATCAAAACATTACCTATACTTTTCAGTTCAGTTTTTGATACCCTTAAAGGCGTAAAAGCCAATAAAGGGCAACTTAAATCGGGTTCGATCCGTACTGAAAAAGACATCCCGGCTAAGTACGTTTGGTTGGGAACGATCATCGTTATTTTAATCATTGCTTTCACACCAATAACAGATGTAGGAATCATCGGTGGGATTGCAATTGCGCTTTTTGGATTTTTATTCGTGACGGTGGCTTCAAGGGTTGTTGGGATCGTCGGAAGTTCTTCTTCCCCTGTTTCCGGGATGACCATAGCCACACTATTGATTGTAGCGATTGTCTATAAAGCTATTGGTTTTACTGGTACGAATGGAATGGTAGCGGCTTTAACTGTTGCTGCGATCATCTGTACTGCTCTTGCGGTTTCCGGTGATGTTTCCCAAGATCTAAAAACAGGATATATTGTGGGCGGAACACCATGGAAACAACAAGTTGCCATGATGATCGGTGTCGTTGCGTCTGCTTCTGTCATTGGTTTTATCCTGGTTCTAATGGACAACGCTTATACGATGGGATCTGCAGAACTACCTGCACCTAAAGCGGCACTTATGAAAATACTTGCTGAAGGCGTTCTTGGGGGAGATCTACCTTGGACCCTTATCTTTATCGGTGCGGCTATTTCTATCACATTAGAGTTTTTCGGTCTGAATTCACTTGTTGTTGCAGTCGGCATTTACTTGCCGGTTCATACTAGTGTCCCAATCATGATCGGTGGATTTATTCGTTTCTTCGTTGAGTTCTTTTCGAAAACGAAAGAAGCGCTTAAAGCACGTGTTGATAGGGGTGTATTATTTGCATCTGGTTTAATAGCAGGTGAATCATTGATTGGTGTACTTATTGCCATATTGATTGCAGCAGGTGTCCAAGTCCCGGCCACGGCTAAATTAGCCAGCAATTTGCTACCATTCTTACTATTCCTTGCTCTAGCTGGATTGCTATGGTTCGTATCCAGCAAAGGGAAAAAAGAAGATGCTTCGTAAACGCCAATCAAAAAAGAGGAACCTGTTAACCATGGTTCCCCTTTTGGAAAAACGCGTCACAATGGAACAAGAATCTTTGGAAGCAACTTTTTTAGTCATTCAACGGACCAATTTTGTGGAACGAATTACGATTCGTTTCCTTAAACAACCATCAGTCCGTAAAATCAAGCTTGATAAGTTTGGGGCATTTGCCATTAAACAAATGGAGTTCCAAAGCAATGTCAAACAGATTTCTGAAGCGATGAGTGAACATTTTGGTGAGGAAGCAGAACCAGCCTTACCTCGTTTGATGAAATTTTTGGAAATCCTTGAGGTTCATGATTGGATCATATGGGATGATGAAGTAGGAAAATGAGACAAGATAAAAACACCCCCTGAGTCGTATTTATAATAAATACGAATTTGGAGGTGTTTTTCTTATAGGAACAAGAGTGCATTATTTGGAAGAGATTAAGCGGAAAGCAATAGGGCTAAAACAGCAAGGTGTAAAAACCGAACGATAATTGATCAGTTAGGGATAAAGAATGTACCCCAGACGATCCAGATTGAAGGCGGTCATTATATGGCCAGCCCATGCATCTCTGATTTTAATGATTATGTAACTAAAGCAAAATCCAATTAATTGTCTGGACATTCATATAACAAAACTTTACCCTGGATAAGATCAACCTTATTTGGAGTTTTTAGTTAGGAATCCCTTTTTGAAATAACCATGAAGCAGGTGCATATAACAATGAAAGAAACAAGTTATGATGAGATGCTAAACATCAAGACGGAAGGGGAACAAAAAATTTTCAATGATTCTTTGCATTACCATCGATACGAACCTACGCCATATAGTGCATTAGAACATTTATTCAAAAAATACCCACTAAAAAGAAATGATCGCATTGTGGATTTTGGATGTGGTAAAGGACGATTGAATTTTTTTATCCATCACTTATATCAATCATCTGTGGTTGGCGTGGAGATGAATGAAAACTACTATAAAGAAGCGATTGGGAATCTGAATAACTATAAGAAGAAAAGGAAAAACAACAATGGCAATATAGAATTCCACTGTTGTTTAGCGGAAGAATATGATATTGATTCGAAAGACAATCGGTTTTATTTCTTTAATCCGTTCTCAGTACAGATCTTTATGAAAATCATCAATAATATTTTGCTTTCCTTTGAAAAAGAACCGCGCCAAATCGAACTGATTTTATTTTATGGGTCACAGGATTATATTTTTTTCCTCGAAAATCAAACCGCCTTCGAGCTGAAGGGCGAAGTGATATTACCAGGCTTGACTGAATTTAATCCTTATGAGAAATTCGTCATATACCAATTGTTAATTTAAACGGATCCTCGTTTTTTGGTTGTTATCATGTAAAAATAAAAGCACCCAAGCCTATTACATTGATGCTTGGGTGCAAATGAGTAAACGAGCCAATGGATGCTTAATTTACAGCATATTGTAAAGTCTTTTGAGGCCGTGGCTCATATTGTTTTTCTATATAAATTTGATGCCAAATCATAAAAGTCAAAATGGTCCAGAGCTTCCGGCTGTTGTCCGTTTTATTATTTACATGGTTTTCAAGTAATTTCATAATTTGCGGTTTGTTAAAAAGATAGTCAGTTGGGCTCTCCTGGATTAACTTTACTGCCCAATCATATAATTCATCCTTTAACCAATGGCGGATAGGCACTGGAAAACCCAGCTTCTTCCTGCTCCATACATGTTCCGGCACAATCCCGCGGGCAGCTTTTCGAAGCATGTATTTGGTCGTTCCATTTCTTACTTTTTGATCCATACTAAGTTTTGAAGCCGTATTGAATACGCATTTATCCAAAAATGGAACTCTCACCTCTAAAGAATTCGCCATAGACATTTTATCTGCCTTCAATAAAATATCACCTTTTAGCCAAGTTTGAATATCAATATTTTGCATTTGGGTAATAGGATCATAACCTAAAGAACTTGAATAGATTGGACTTGTCACTTTTTCATTTTCTAAACCATTGAGATAATTCACTAGTAAAAGTTTTTTCTCTTTCTCGTCGAATATGTTTGCGTTTCCGATATATCGATCTTCTAAAGGTGTTACTCCACGCTCTATAAAACTCTTTCCTTTAACCCCTTCTGGCAAAATAGAGGAAAGTGTCCTCAACACGTTGTTCAACGGTGCAGGTATATGGGAAAACATGCGCAGGGAATGGGGCTCCCGGTATATATTATATCCGCCGAATAATTCATCTGCACCCTCACCGGACAAGGCGACTTTAACGTGCTTTTTAGCTTCCCGTGCGACAAAATATAGCGGAACGGCAGCGGGGTCTGCTAAAGGGTCATCCATATGCCAGATAATCTTTGGAAGTTCTGCCAAGAATTCTTCAGGACTTATGATATAACTTATATTTTCTACATTCAAAGCGGCTGCTGTCTCCTGTGCAACGTTTATTTCACTGTATCCATCTCTTTCGAACCCTACAGAAAAGGTTTTGATCTTAGGATTAATCTGTTTTGCGATGGAGCAGATAAATGATGAATCAATCCCACCTGATAGAAAAGATCCAACCGGAACATCACTTCTCATATGTACGTTCACCGAGTCAATTAAGGTTTCTTGTATTTCTTTTATGACTTTTGAATCTTCTATACTGGAAGGGCGAAAAGTAGGTTTCCAGAACTCTTTTATATCCATTTTCTTTCCGGGCTCTTTTGTGAAATAATGCCCAGGTGATAACTTTTTAATGTTATTGGATAAGGTAGATGGTTCGGGAACATATTGGAAGCTGAGAAAATGCTGTAATGAATTCACGTCCAACTCTTCATTCATCGCTGTCAAGATACTCTTTTTTTCTGATGCAAAATATGTGACATTATCTTGTTCACAATAGAAAAAAGGCTTGATTCCAAAGTGATCCCTTGCCCCAAATAGTTTTTGTTCGACTTTATCCCAAATGACAAAAGCGAACATGCCGCGCAGTTTCTGGACGGTTTGCTCTTTTTGGCTACTATAGAGAGCCAATATTACTTCAGTATCAGAATCCGTCGTGAACTCATATCCTTTATCAATGAGTTCTTTCCTTAGTTCAATATAATTGTAGATTTCGCCATTAAAAATGATCCAATATCGTTCATTTTCATATGAAAGAGGTTGGTTACCGTTATCTATATCGATTATGCTCAATCTTCTAAATCCAAAATTTACAAAATCATCAAAAAAATAACCTTCATCATCCGGACCCCTATGGGTAATGATCGTGTTCATCTTCTTGATCGTTTCTTTCATATTTGAATTTATGGCTTTCGGATATTTTTGAATACATCCTACAAAACCGCACATAAAATCCACCTGCCTAATTATTTATTATTAAGAGATTTCCTAGTAACTTTTATCAAGATTGCAATTAAATATATAGGCATAAAGTTGTATATCGATCTAAGTAGTAGAATATCTCTAGTCTACTAGGTTAGATTATTATTCTATATTTGTCAATTTTACTCATTTGTTGAATTGATTTGTAAGTATTTTAATATGGTATAAGAATCCAAACACGCAATAAAAAGAGGCAATCGTTATAATTGCCTCTAAATGAACGGATATAAAAAAATATATTCAATCCCAAATCGAAATGCTGAATAAGAAGCACACAAAAAAACGGGCTGCCTTTATGAAATAGGCATCCGTCTTCTTTTAATTATCATTCAATAGTTCCGTTCGATGACAAAGTGTGCACGATCGCCTCTAAAGAGAGTTTTAGAAAATTCAATGACCGATCCATCAACCTCATATGTGTAAGTTTCTAATGAAAAACAAGGTGAACCGTTGGGTACATCCAATTTGTCAGAAATGGAATCGTCGGCTAGTGAAAACTCCAAGTGTTCGACCGTTTTTTTTACTTTTAAATTGAATTGTGTTTCAAGTACTGTAAAGAGTGACTTTTCACAGGCTTCGATATTAAGCCCGGGTGTTTTATACCAAGGCAGATAGGCAATTTCATATTGAAGGGGGACATCGTTTACGTAACGAATCCGTTCCAGTTTGTTTACTGGATCTCCAATATTTTGCTTGAAAAGCTTGGCAAGGGTAGCATTTGCTTCAATCACCTTTAAGCTAATGACCTTTGTAGAAGGATT
Organism: Peribacillus sp. YIM B13482; assembly: GCF_042787975.1. Classification (NCBI taxonomy): domain Bacteria; kingdom Bacillati; phylum Bacillota; class Bacilli; order Caryophanales; family Bacillaceae; genus Peribacillus; species Peribacillus sp. YIM B13482. Next base: position 25,109 of record NZ_JBHZPF010000051.1, on the reverse strand, counting down.
TTTTCCTTGCATCGTGATTTGCTCTGAGAACTTTTCAACCGTGCTTGTAAGAAATTGCTTCACTTTATTTTCCGAAACGAAAGTCCCTTTACCTTGAACACGGTAGATGTAGCCTTCGACTGTCAATTGCTGTAGGGCCGTGCGCACTGTTGTCCTGCTTACTCCGTATATTTTACAAAACTCAGCTTCAGTCGGTAATTTTGTATTTGTTTGATACTCGCCATTTTTTATGAGATCGATAATCGATTCCTTAACGATGGAATGCAATGCCGCTTCTTTATTCATGGTCTCCACAGTGATGCCTCCTTTACTCATTCCAATATATACATATAGATTATATCGGATAAGTTCAATAATCAACTTTAAATCGAAAATTTGTAATAACAAATTAAAAATTGTGTTGATATTTTTTCGATTTGTAACTACAATATATATATGGAGGTAATAATACCCAGTTCAAAAATACCTTTCAAGGGGAGTGATAAAACAAAGGAACATCATTTATTATAAAATTATGGTTCTATTTTTACTGAAAATACTGAAAAATCAATCGTTAAAAGGGGGGTAATTTCAATGAATATCTTATTATGTTGTTCTGCAGGGATGTCTACCAGTTTATTAGTTACCAAGATGGAGGAAAGCGCTAAAAAACAAGGGGTGGAGTGTCATATATGGGCTGTTGGTTCTACAGAAGTGAACAATGAAATGGATAAGGCTGATGTGATTTTATTAGGTCCGCAAGTTCGGTATCTTCTTTCCAAGTTACAGGAGGCGGGAAAGGAAAAGGGAATTCCGGTCGCAACCATCAATCCAATGTTCTATGGTCTATGTAATGGTGAAGAAGTACTAAAACAAGCCACTACTTTAATAAAAGGAGAATAAGGATATGATGACTTTTATTGATAAGTATATTATGCCTGGAGCGGTGAAAATAGGAAATAACCGGCATCTGCTCGCGATTCGTGACGCATTGATTGGAATGATAGCGATTACAATGATCGGGTCTTTTGCCGTCCTGTTCAATAATCTTGGGCAAGTCATCAAGCCTTACGGAAGAATGATGGAGGCCATTTTCGGTCCAGCATGGAATACGCTAGGCGGTGATATTTGGTTTGGAACCTTTGCATTCATGACGGTATTCGCTGTATTCGGCATTTCTTATAAACTAGCAAGATCATACGGCGACGATGGTTTTGAAGCGATGCTGGTTTCCTCGGCCTGTTTCTTCTTATTATTACCTCAAATCGGAAATGTCACTTTAACCATTGATGATAAGGATGTTACAGGCGGGGCATGGGGTTTCGTAAGCGTGAACTATTTTAATGCTACAGCCCTCTTTACAGGAATAGTCGTTGCCTTAATAGCAACCGAAATATTTGTGAGACTTTCCCGAGTGAAATATTTAGTCATTAAGTTGCCTGATGGAGTACCTCCAGCGGTAGCCCGTTCTTTTGCAAAGTTAGTGCCGGGTATGGCAACGATTCTTGCCGCTGGTGTATTCGGACTGCTATTCCGTAAAGTTACGGATGGACAGGTACTGAATGACTGGCTGAGTAAAGTGATTGTATCTCCCTTACAAAGTGCAGTAGATTCATTGCCATTCGCTATTTTACTAGTATTTCTTGTTCATTTATTATGGATGATTGGTTTGCACGGACCAAATATCCTTGGAGGGATAACAACACCGCTTTTTGAAAGTTCGGGTGTGAAAAATATTGATTTATATGCAAAAGGTGTCAAGGACATGGACCAATATGGGGTATTGGCAGGTTCTTTCCTGGATGCATTTGTTTATTTAGGAGGATCTGGTGCAACATTGGGCCTCATCATCGCAATGATCATTGCCGGCCGGAAACGTTATAAACAGATGATTGCACTTGGAGGGGCACCAGGGGTTTTCCAGATTAACGAACCTATCCTATTCGGATTGCCTATCGTTCTGAATCCAATGTGGTTCATTCCATTTGTTCTCGGTCCGGTAATTACAACGGTGATCTCTTATATCGCGGTAAGCAGCGGAATGGTTTTCCCGATCGTCGCTAAGATTCCATGGGTTACCCCTCCGATCGTGGGTGGATTCCTGGCGACAGGCGGGCATGTGTCCGGAGCGGTCTTGGCTGCAATCAACTTAGTCATTTCAACAGCGATTTATTTACCATTCGTTTATGCTCAAGTGAAGATGGATACCAAAAATAGAACAGAGCTTACAAAAGATTCAGAAACGCTAAACGTTTAAGAAAGTAGTGATGAAAATGGAAAAAGAAGAATTATACCAGCTATCCTTTCAATTGATTTTATATAGCGGGAATGCGAGAAGCTTTGCAATGGAAGCGATGCAGGAAGCAAAGAAAAAGAATTTTGATTCTGCTCGTTTGAAAATCGCCGAGGCCGAAACGGAATTACTGCAAGCCCATAAATACCAAACTCAATTAATCCATGCAGAGGCGGGCGGGGACCAATTTGATCTTCCCATTATCCTGGTGCATGCTCAAGATCATTTAATGACAGCGATGACTGTAAAGGATCTTGCAATAGAAATGATCGATCTGCGCGAAGAATTCTTACATGCAAATGTAGTGAAAGAGAGGACTGCTGAATGAGAAAGGGTCTGAAGATTGTCACGATTGGCGGAGGTTCGAGCTATACGCCTGAACTGATCGAAGGTTTTATCAAATATCATGAAAAACTTCCTGTGAGTGAAATTTGGCTCGTGGACATCGAGGCGGGAAAAGAAAAGCTTGAAATTGTCGGGAACTTGGCAAAAAGGATGATTGAAAAGGCTGGAGTGAATATTGAAGTCCATCTCACGCTAGACAGACAGAAAGCGCTTAAAGGCGCTGATTATGTAACAACCCAGCTGCGGGTTGGCCAGCTCGCAGCAAGGGCGCTTGATGAAAAGATTCCATTGAAACACGGAGTGATCGGACAGGAGACGAATGGACCAGGCGGGCTTTTCAAGGCTTTTAGAACGATTCCCGTCATTCTGGATATTGCTCATGAAATGGAGGAATTATGTCCGGAAGCATGGCTGATTAACTTCACGAATCCTGCAGGAATGGTAACGGAAGCGGTTCTGCGTCATAGTAATATTTCCAAGATCATCGGCCTTTGCAATGTTCCGATTGGTATGGAACGAGGTGTTGCGGATTTAATGGATGTAGAGCCATCAAGAGTCCGGATCGACTTTGCTGGCTTGAACCATATGGTTTACGGCTTGGATGTATTCGTTGATGGCGAGAGTGTCAAAGATCAAATCATCCATTTGATTACAGATCCAGCTAAAGCCGTCACGATGAAGAATATCCATGCAATGGGCTGGGAACCGGAATTCCTAAGAGCGTTAAACCTATTTCCGTGTCCATACCACAACTACTATTATAAAACGGGAGATGTACTAGCCCAAGAATTGAAGGATGCAGAAAAAGGGGAAACACGTGCAGAGGTCGTTCAAAGACTTGAAACAGATTTATTCGAGCTATATAAAGACAAGGATCTGGCTATCAAGCCGCCGCAGCTTGAAGAGCGCGGAGGTGCGTACTACAGTGATGCGGCAGTAAGGTTGATTTGCTCGATGCATACAGATAAACGTGATATTCAAGCGGTAAATACCATCAATCATGGTGCGATTGAAGGCATTCCTTATGGATCTGCGATTGAAACCAGTTGCGTGATAACCAGGGATGGTCCTAAGCCAATCAATGTAGGAGAGCTTCCAGTCGCTGTTCGCGGTTTAATTCAGCAAATCAAATCCTTTGAAAGGGTGGCCATCGAAGCTGCAGTCTCAGGTGACTATGATACTGCGTTGCTTGCCATGACGATTAATCCACTCGTTCCTAGTGATCGGGTTGCGAAACTTATCTTAGACGAAATGCTGGAGGCACATAAAGATTATCTGCCGCAGTTTTTTGGGAAAAAGGAGTTGCAGGATAATTTATCATGATTGAAGTCCTTGTAAATGCAGATGATTTCGGGTTAACTAAAGCGGTGAATTATGGGATTTTGGATAGCCACAAATATGGAATTGTCAATTCAACAACCATCATGATGAATGCGAAAGCAACGGAACATGCGATTGAATTAGCAAAGAAGACACCGTCGTTGAAAGTAGGTATACATTTAGTGCTAACATGGGGAAAACCTCTGTTGAACGACGTGCCGAGTTTAGTTGACGAATCTGGTTTCTTTAAGAAGCAAGGTGTGGTGTATGAGAACCCTACTCGTATTTCCTTGAGAGAATTGGAGAGGGAGTGGTCAGCACAGATCGAAAGATTCTTGGAATTTGGTCTGTTTCCAACTCATTTCGATAGCCATCATCATGTACACGGAATAACAGCATTTCTACCGGTTATTCAAAATCTGTCTGATAAATACGGATTGCCAGTGCGTAATGCCGGAATGCACCTAGCTGAGGTTCAAACCGTTACAGATGTTTTCCTGGATGACTTTTATGGAGAAATGGTGGTTGAAGATTACTTTCAAAACTTGAAGGGGAGGGTAATTGATGGGGCAAGCGTTGAGATAATGACTCATCCTGCTTATATGGATGAAGAATTGATGGAAGTCTCCTCTTATAACGATAAACGCTTAAAAGAAACCCGGATTTTGACAAATGCAAAATTGCCTGAGGGATTTCACCTTAGATTCAGCATCAATCAGGTTAAGATTTGATTTTATTAAATGCAGCCCTTTAATTACAAAAAGGACCATTCATCAAAATGATGAATGGTCCTTTCAAATTCAAGATAGCTTTATCTTAAAATTAATAAGCGAGGCTGAATAGGGCTTTGATGTGTGATAGATAGCGAATATTACTTGCTTCTTTCATCAATGTAGCCGGCAGACCTTTAAGGGAAGTGTTATTGGCCCCAACGGTTGCCACTGCATCTTTACGGCCAAGGCTCGCAAGTGTACCTGAGTTTACAGGTGAAAATTCTTCAAGTTTTTTGCCTTCAAAGGCTGCATATAGGTTGTATCCAACAAGCTCACCCATTTGCCAAGCATTTTGTGCAGTAGGAGCGTATGGACGGCCGCCTTCTGGAGGGAAAGCAACGGCACTGTCTCCGACAACGAATACGTCATTATGGGATTTGGATTGCAAATATTCATTAACGGTTGCTTTGCCGCGATCCACTTCAAGACCTGATTCGCCTACGATAGGAAGTGCTGCGACTCCGCCTGTCCAAACAAGCGTATTGGCTTCGATCGTTTGTCCATCTTTCAATTCGATTTGATTTCCTTTAACACCCGTTACAGGCAGACCTGTCAAGAATTCAACGCCGCGTGCTTCCAAGCTGGACATGGCACGTTCAATTAAGTGGTCAGGCAGGACAGGAAGGATTTTTGGACCAGCTTCCACAAGCTTGATTTTCAAATCCTTGAAGTCCACTCCGAACTTTTTGGCGATTTTAGGGAAATGATCCACGATTTCACCGATTAACTCGACGCCAGTCAATCCGCCGCCGCCGATTACGATTGTAGCGTCCGCTTCGTTATTCGTTTGTGCATATTCACGGATGCGATCCTCGATATGTTTGTAAATTTTGTTAGCATCATTTACGGATTTCAAGACCATGCTGTTTTCCTCAAGTCCCGGAATGCCGAAGAATCCTGTTTGGCTTCCCAAAGCAACAACTAGGGCATCATAAGATAAAGTGGAACCATTCGCAAGTTTCACTTCTTTTTTATCGACTGAGAAAGACTCCACTTTTGAAATGGTAAGGTCGATATCTTTTCCTTTGAAAAGTTTTTCCAAAGGAATCGAAACAGCTTGTTCAGAAATGGATCCGCCTGCAAGACGGTGCAATTCGGTGATGATTTGGTGCGTTGGAAATTGATTCACCACTGTAACCTGCACTTCATCCTTATTGTAATATTCACGTACGGATAAGGCTGATAGTAATCCCGCATAACCCGCACCTAAGATGACGATTTGTTTTGACATAGTTAATCCCCCGTCCTTACTGATTGAAAGTTTATCAAATTATTTTTGGTTTTTGCGTTCTGAAGAGACTTCAAGAAAAGCTTGGGCAAAACGGAAAAGCTTTTGTGCTTGCGGATCTTTCATCATTCTTAACAGACCAAAAAGACCGATCACATCAGTATTCGCTTCTGCACGATCCTTAGCTTCGATGGCATTAGCTGCAAGACCTTTCACTGAGCCCACTACAGGTGTAGCGATCTCAGAAATGGCGCTGACCGTATCATTTTTCAAAACATCATCAGTCGCAACCGATTGAGCGAAATCATAAGACTTTGTTAAAATATTCACTAACTCAGTCAGTTTTGGTAACTGCTCAACTAAAGTGTTCAAGGATTCCTGAACCTCAGGCTTTAAAAGCTGATCTAGGATATCCAATTGTTCTTGGTTTGCAGAAATATTAAGTGTTTCATGTTCAGGTTTTGTGGCTACATCTACCATATCTAATTCCCCTTTAAACTTATTTATTTTGATTTATGTGTTTTCCGCCGATACTACTAATCATACGACTCTAATCTCTTAATTTCAAATAAATTTTTTGTGATAGAAATATAATTTTTCAGTTATAATTAAGAGTTAGTAGGTGGGTTTCTTAATTTATCTTAATATTCTAAAAAAATGTTGAGGTTATTGTGGTTATAATTCCTTAAATAAAAAAGTTTATTAGAAATAACCCTTGTCATTTACTATACTGATAGGGGGTGGCTTGAACTTTAGATTGTCCAATCAATTCATGACATGAACAATCAATATAGACACTTATAATTCTGCCTGTATGTTTGTTTTGTTATAATGTCCATAATCTTTGAATATGCAATGCTTGTATGGTGTCCAAGAATGTTTTATCTGATTTAGGGTAAATAATATTATCGGAATTGGAGATGATGCCCTTGGTAGAACGCAGGATGTTAAAGATCCGTGGAGAGAATATTGAAATATCTTCTAGGTATAGTGAGAAATATAGTAAATGGAATTGTACTGCTAAACTTCCCAACAGTTCCATAATAGCCTATTGTCGTGATAAGAATAAGCTTCGTGCTGAAACAGTTTCTATGAGCAGATTATTAATTACTTATGATGACTATAAAATTGTATGAGATGTAGTGGAATCAGCCGACCAAAAAAAAGGCGCACAACCTCGAAGATGATGGTTGGGTGCCTTTTTTTATTGTATCCAAGATGGTGTATCCCCGTATCGCCGGTATGGAAATAAATATTTTGCAGAACAGGTATTTGGAGATAGCTTTCGATTAGTCTCGATATCATGCCACATGCGATACTGCAATTTTGCTGTTACTTCGATCTAAAATATTAAAACGTCTATCCAAATCGATTATTTTACATTCCTTTTATCCAAAGTTTTAAATAACCATCAATTTTGATATCTTAAACTCAAATCTCATTTAATTTTAATAGCCCAAGTGTATAGTAGAAATATTTATCCTTTTCCTTGTTATTGTATACTAGTATTTATATACAAACCTCTTCTATTTTTCCCTTTTGGGACATAAGCTTTCAAATCACCATTTTGCCTTCTACCCTTTTTTTGCGAATTTTTAGTGAAGGGAAAATCCCTTTTTTTTAAAAGCTATTTTCTTAAGTGGAGATGATTGCAACAAAATTGTCGAAAAATATATCAGAAAATACTGAAAAGGAAAGTAAATTTATGTTAATGTATTTAAAAAGTGTCATTTTTTTAGTCCTGAGGAATAATTTGTTTTTCAGGAATCTCCATTTAAAAAATCGTTTAGATTGTAATGGAGTCAAAGTTCCATTTGGCTAAGGGAATATAAATAAAAACCTTGCCTTTTTATTACAGCAATCAGCAAGTGAATAAGACTTACAGAATAAGATCACCTGGTGGTGAATTGATTTTGTATGTTGCTACAATAATCTGAAATGGAGTTGGTAGAATGGTGAATATTACTGGATATGGTAAAGCGACACAAAAAGCAGTGAATAATTTTGAGGAATTTGTGGGTTTTGAAATCCCTGCAGATTATAAACAATTTCTCCTCAAGCATAATGGCGGCATAACTGCGGTGCAAAACAGTAAGTTTTATGTAGATGCATTAGACACACTCGTTTGCTTAAATGTCCTTTATGGATTAGATCTTCAGGATAAAGAACTGGATTTACAGAAATGGCATGAAGAAAACAGGGAAGACTTACATAAGAATTGCATTATAATAGGTAATGATACGTGTGCAGGTAAAATTTTACTGATAAATAACGAAGTGGAAAAGGGAGTCTACTTCTGGGATCAGGGGTGGTATTCGGATCCATCAGGCCAGGATGAAAATATTTATAAAGTTGCAGAGAGTTTTCAATCCTTCATTGAGGGATTGAAAATCCCGGAAGAAATCTAATTTTATTTGCATCCCCTTGATTGGCTCAGGCCATTCAAGGTTTTTTATTGTAAATTCAAAAGCAGATTGATATGGGACGGAAATTATATGTAAGAGTGATAGTAAGCATTGTTATTTTAAAGAGGAGGAAAAGATGTATAAAATCTTTTTGGTTGAAGACGATGTCAAGATAGCTGGGAGCTTGGTAAATTATTTAAAAAGGTATGGGTATGAGGTTTTTGAAGTAAAGCAATTGGACCAAGTCTTTGCGGAGTTTCAAGAGATAAGGCCGGATTTGGTTTTATTGGATATTAATCTTCCATATTATGATGGTTTCCATTGGTGCCGACTAATGAGGACGGTTTCAAAGGTTCCCATCATTTTTATATCTGCAAGGACAGATGAAATGAACCCAGTCATGGCCATTGAATATGGGGGAGATGATTATTTAACAAAACCATTTCATTTGGAAGTGGTGCTAGCGAAAATAAAGAGTGCCCTTCGCAGGGTTTATGGTGAATATGCAGAAATATCTTCATTTCACCAACAAGTAAAGCAAATGGACGGATTAACCCTTTATACGGAAAAAGCGATGATTGTATTTCAACACAATCAGGTAACGTTAACGCAAAATGAGTTAAAATTATTGAGTTGTTTACTACGACAGTATGACACAATTGTCTCCCGTGAAGATTTACTTGAAGCCCTATGGAATGATGATTCATTTGTTGATGACAATACTTTGACTGTCAATGTCACTAGAGTACGGAGAAAACTAGAGGATATTGGCGTCAAGCATGCCATAACAACCAGCAGGGGAAAAGGATATCGACTAAAAATAGTGCAAGGTGAAGAAAAGTGAAGCTAAAATCCTTTATTATAGACCGTCTTTATTTTATATTTTATACCGTTCTATTGGTAAGCCTGCTTATTATTGCTTATGCATTAGCCGTTTTGGAAGCGGGGAATCACATATCGATTTCAAATATCTTCTATTTAATTATTCTCACGTTGTTTATGTTGCTTCTATTTTTAGCGGTCGATTACATAAGGCACTACCGTTTTTTGAATCAATTAGCAAGGATGAAGCAAGAACCGAGCTTGTCGTTTGAATATATCGAAGCCTTTAGGGCCCCCCTGTCAAATGAACAAAAGTTGTGGATGGAGCTTTTTCAACAAATGAACAAAGTAACAATTGGACAATTACAAGAACAAATCAAACAGAAGGAGCAATATGAGCTGTTGATTCATCATTGGGTTCATCAAATGAAGACACCTGTTTCAGTCATTTCCTTATTGATTCAAGAAGGCAGAAGGACATTTTCGAATGGGCCGATGAAGGGTTATCTTAAAGAGATAGAAGAAGAAAATGATCGATTTCGCAGAGGACTGGAAATTATATTGCATGGAGCAAGGCTGCAGCGTTTTTCGGAGGATGTAAAATCGGAGCGGGTTGACTTAATTAATCTAGTCAAGCAAGTGATTAACGAGGAAAAAAAACAGTTCATCAAACGGTTCATATACCCCAAGCTTGATACGGAGCTTGAGAATTTATATGTGCATTCGGATCATAAGTGGCTTCACTTCGCCATTAGTCAGGTGGTCTTTAATGCACTGAAGTATTCAAGGCAGGAAGAGCATGACAGCATAACGTTCAACATTGTTGAAAAAGAGTCGGAGATTTTCCTAAGGATAACAGATCAGGGAATTGGAATTGTCCCACATGATGTAAAACGAGTGTTTGATCCTTTTTTTACTGGAGAGAACGGGCGAGTTCAACAAGAGTCAACCGGAATGGGACTATATCTAGTGAAGGAAATCGTTAACAGGCTTGGGCATGGCGTTACCATTCAATCGACTGTATCCGAAGGGACTACTGTGGAATTTCTCTTTAAGACAAATACCCTGCATGAAAGGTGACAGAATTGTAAGGGTGTTAAAGCGGTATGTAATAAACTTCGATGGGAGCCTCCCGCTTTATTCATTATACTTACGGTAAGAGTAAGAAAGGGAGGTATTCAGGATGTCGATTTTAAAAGCGGAACAACTATCCAAAACTTATTTTCAAAAGCAGGGGAATTTATTTCATAAAGCGTTACATAATTTCACCATGAATGTACAGAAAGGGGAGTTTGTCGGAGTGATGGGTCCATCAGGCAGCGGGAAAACCACGCTGCTTAACTTAATGGCCACGATTGATAAGCCCACCACAGGTAAAGTCATTCTAAATGATCAAAACCCTAATGAATTAAACAATCAGGACCTGGCTTTGTTTCGCAGGAGGGAAATTGGATTTGTTTTTCAAGACTTCAACCTTCTTGATACACTTACCGTTCGCGAAAATATCCTCCTTCCTTTAGCGTTAGATCATTATAAACTGCAGGAAATGGAAAATAGGGTAAATCAATTGGCGAACCTTCTTGGTATAGAAGGGATTTTAGAAAAGCGGACTTTTGAAATTTCCGGAGGTCAGCAGCAACGAACGGCTTGTGCAAGAGCGATGATCCATGAACCTTCCATTATTTTAGCGGATGAACCTACTGGTAATTTGGATTCCAAATCTGCCAAGCAGGTAATGGATACCCTCACGACACTTCAGGAGAAAAAGGGAGCAACCATCCTCATGGTCACTCATGACCCGACTGCCGCCAGCTTCTGTGACCGGGTTCTATTCATAAAGGATGGCAAGTTCTTTTCGGAGGTTCATAGCGGAGGGGAGAGACAGAGCTTCCATAAAAGGATTTTAGATACGTTAAGCGTTTTGGGAGGAGTCTATCATGAACATCCGACTTCTCGCTAAGAGAAATATCCAAGGAAATGCACAACGTTATCTAGCATATTTTTTTAGTATTGTCCTTTCCGTCTCAATCTTTTTTATTTACGCATCATTTATCTTTCATCCTGATGTGGTCCATGCGAATATCCCTGGGGGACAGCTAATCAGTAGGGGGCTCATTGCAGCAGAAATAGTAATCATCATATTTTCGGTTTTCTTTATCGCTTATTCGAATGCCGCATTTATACAGCCGCGAAAAAAAGAGTTTGGGCTGCTGACACTGCTTGGAATGTCCAAATCCCAACTAAGAAAACTGATTTACCTGGAGCAAACGATGGTTTCCCTCATATCCATCCTGATCGGAGTAGGCTTGGGGTTTTTGTTCTCAAAATTATTCTTAATGGCAGTTTCTTGGTTATTGGCTGTAGAGCAACCAATTTCATTTGTCTTTGTCCCTGAGGCCTTTGTTTATACGATTGTTGGTTTCATTTTGCTATTTCAGCTATTATCGCTCCTTTCATTGTTCCACATTGGAAATGCAGAGGTTGTCGATTTACTAAAAGATAAACAAAAACCAAAAAAGACGCCCTTCGTTTCAAAGTGGTTAATTGCATTATCAGCAGTTTGCTTAAGCATTTCTTATTATTTGGCAGGCACGATGTCATTGAACAATTCTTATAGAGTAATGCCCATTTTATTCTTCGTACTGATCGGCACCTATTTTTTATTCAGCCAAAGTATTGTCGCTCTATGCAGCAGGCTTTATCGGAAGAAGAAAAGCTTATATGGTGGAACGAATTTAATTACTCAAACAAACCTGATATTTAATATTAAGGATTATTCCAGGTTATTCTTTTTGACCTCGATCATTACAGCCGTCATTTTGACAGCTGCAGGAACACTTTTCATGTTCAGTGCAGATTTAAAAAAGCAAGGGATGGATAACATTCCTCAATCAATTGGCTGGGTTGAAAATGACGCTTCTATTTATTCCGTTATTGAACCATCCGAGGTAGAGAAAATATTAAAGGAAGATGGATTCAAGATCCTTTACGAAGTAAATATGACAGGTGTCCCCATTATCCACATGTTACCCGATATGAGAACGGGAGAATCTAATGAAAATAGGTCATTGTTAATCTCGGAAAGTGATTATAATAATGCGGCTGCATTGCGAAAAATCGATCCAGCAAAATTATCTGGAAAAGAAGCATTATACATTTTTCCTTATGGAGGACTGGATTATCAATTCGCCCAAAAGGGAGAACAAAAGGAGCTTCACTATGGTAAACAAACCATACAGGTAACAATGATTGGTCAGCGCAATCAATCGATAGTCGCACCCATAAAATCAGCAACGACCCTGATGGTGATCGATGATCAGCTGTATCATGAAATAACTGCTAATGTGCCTTTAAAAGAGATGGTAAGAGTACGTGGGTATGAAATTAAAGATTGGGAAGAATCAATGGAGACATCTAGTAAAATCGAAAAAATGTCTAATAATCCTGCCCATAATCAATTGCAAACAAGAGCTCCGATTTATCAAGAAATGAAACAGGGAAGCATTTTGATCCTTTTTATCGGCTTGTTTGTCAGTTTATTATTCTTTATCGTCCAAGGAAGCATGATGTATCTGCGAGTTTTTACGAATTTAGAAGATAAAAAAATCCAAATTCATGCCCTACATCGACTGGGACTGACAAAAAAAGAAATACGGCAAATTTTAAGTGCGGAAATACGCATCCTCTTTTTCGCTCCTTTTCTGATAGGGATGATTCATGCCATAATCGCCTACGTGGCATTAAGCAATTTATTGGGATCCAACTTGTTCGTCTATTCTGCTATGGTCATCGGAACGTATTTTCTTTTTCAACTGCTATATTATCAAGTAACAAAAAAGATGTATGAGCGGGCAGTCATCAATTCGATTAAATAAAAGCTATATGTAAATGGAGTCAGGGGGCCCTGATTCCATTTTTTTGTATTAATGTCTCGTTAAAATGCCGTTTTCCTTAATGGTAAATTAGTTAATACGTACTATTGCAAGGGGAGTGATCCGCTTTTTTCATGAAACTGAATGGCATCTGAATAAAAATATGAATTTTGTTTAGATTTTATAGATTAAACCTTTACATTCTTGTAATATTTTCATATAAAGGGTAAAATTATTTATTTCAAGGCTAATATATTGAAATCAGCATCTGTTCTTTTTTTCGTGTTCTTATATAAAGTTATATTAATATAATAAATATATGGTAATAAAATGTTTTGCTAGAAATATTAAGTATTTAATTTAGCTTAAATTAAAATTTAAAAAGTTAAGGATCAAAAAAGAAGTGGATAATATGTTAATTAATTGATTAAATATAGTTCTGTATACCTATGTTTATTGTGAATATTGGATTCTTTTCTATTACTTTTCCCCTTTATATAGTAAACTCATAAAAGGTTCGTTAACTTTTAGCTGCTAGAGACGAGGTAAGTTTAATCCTATGAAAAATAAAAAGTTAAGGGCATTTCTTTATTTGACCATTCTTTTATTAATTGTCTTCATTCTTCTAAATATGTTTTCTACTTATTTAAGCATTAAAAATTCTGTGCAAAAATCCGTTGCTAATCAAAACTTGGTAACTGCCAGGTCTATTGCCGACTCAATGGATTTAGAGGCATATCAACGATTTCTTAATAACCAAGTAAATAGCCAGGAATATATGGATATAAAAGCTTATTTAGAGGATGCCCGTGAAAAAATCGGGGCATTGTATGTTTATACCATCATGGTTGATAATCCGAGAGTATCTAAAGCTATGATTACGGGATTTTCTAAAGATCATAAAGGGGATTTTCCTATCGGTGGTGTATGTACTGTTCCGTCGGAGCAGGTCGAACAGGCGTATGAAGGTAAAAGCTTTATTACCGGGATTCTGGAAGATCCGGAATATGGGGAGTATTTGACTGTGGGAGTGCCAATAAAAAATCAAGATGGCACCATTATTGGTTTTTTGGGCATTGATGTGAGTGCAGAGGATATTAATGCCATTAACGGAAAGGTATTGAAAAGCAGCATCGCCATCCTTGTTTATAACGGGGGATTTGTCATCATGTTGCTATTTACCTTTTTTGTCATTCAAAAATGGTATCAAAAAGAACTGACACGTGAAGTGGGGGATACGGAAGATACATATCAATCGGAATTTCAATCGCTCATTGCTTCAGTCCGCTCATTAAGGCATGATTTTTCCAATCATATTCAGGTGATACATGGACTGCTTAAATTAGGGGAGAACGCAAAAGCACTCGATTATTTAACTGGCCTTTCAAAAGAAGTGCATTCGATAGAATCGATGAAATTGGATGTGATTCATCCGGGCTTATCTGTCCTATTAGAGACAAAAAGGCTATCGGCACAGAATTATAACATCGATATAGAAATTGATGTTTCACCCAAATCTTTCAATCGGGTCAAAACAATCGATTTGATAAAATTATTATCCAATGTTATCGATAATGCAATTGAAGCAACAATTGAATTGCCCGAGCAAGAACGCCGAATGAATATTGCATGTAACGCTGATGATCAAAAGTATACGTTTATGGTCACGAACACCGGGCCAATGATTTCCACTTTAGATCAGGAGAATATATTCACCAGCGGATTTTCAACAAAAAAGGCACAAAAGGGTAAAGTTCGCGGACAAGGATTGTTCATCGTTAAAGACTTAGTGAACAGATATGATGGAGAGATTCATGTACAATCCACTGAAAAAGCAACGACCGTTACGATGACGATACCCGTAAATGGAAGAATGTGCTGTGAACTGTAAATCAAAAGGGAAGCGCAATGATAAAGAAGGTATGATTCCTCAAAATGCAGAAGGAATCATACCCTTTTTTAGTTATTTTTGATTATCTTGTATTTTGTTGAAAGGCCTTTATCATGCTTATTTTTCTCCATTAGTCCCAGCCGTTTCGCTATTACTTGGTCTAATGCGGCAAATGGAACTGGGGACTTCATCTATATTATGGCTGATCTATATGGATAAATGAAGGGATAATGGTCACAATCGAATGTGAATAAAGGGATTTCAAGATGACGATTATTCCGGGAAAAGAGGTGAATAAAAGAATCTGAATTGGACATAATGGGTAGATGTTTAGCTGCTTTCATCGAGATTATGATAAGATAGGAAAAAATCATATAAGGCAGTGAGAATGTGAAACAACAAAAAGGAAAACTTCTCGTTATCATTGGACCGACTGCTGTTGGCAAGACTAAGATGAGCATTGAGATGGCAAAGTTATTTAATGGTGAAATTATCAGCGGAGATTCGATGCAGGTTTATAAAGGGATGGATATTGGGACTGCAAAAATCAAAAGAGAAGAAACAGAAGGGGTTCCCCATTATTTAATTGATATTAAGGACCCTGATGAACCATTTAGTGCAGCAGAGTTCCAGGAGCGCGCTAATGCTTGTATCGGGGATATCCAGAGCAGAGGTAAACTCCCAATTATCGTCGGTGGAACAGGATTATACATACAATCGGTCATCCATGATTATCAATTTTCGGAAGCACCATCAGACCCTGTTTATAGGGATGGACTCGAAAAACAGGTAAGGGAGTTTGGAATCGATCCAGTTTTTGAACAATTACGCAGCATTGACCCAGAAAGCGCGAATCGGATTCATCCTAATAATGTTAGAAGGGTGATCAGAGCACTTGAGATTTATCATTGTACAGGTAAAACGATGAGTGAGCAGCTGAGTGAACAGCCTACTGAATTTAAATATGATACATGCATCATTGGATTGACAATGGAACGTGAGAAGTTGTACCGACGTATCGATCAACGTGTTGATGGGATGGTAGAAGAAGGACTGATTCAAGAGGTGGAGTCCTTTTACGAAAAAGGTTTGAGGGATTGCCAATCAATCCAGGCTATAGGCTATAAAGAAATCTATGATTTTTTTGATGGAAAAGCTTCATTGGATGAAGCGGTTGAGACTTTAAAGCAAAACTCCCGTAGATATGCAAAAAGGCAATTGACTTGGTTTCGGAATAAAATGGATGTAAATTGGTTTAATATGACCGATCTCGAGGGTTTTCCAAAAAAAATACATGAAATATCTGGATTTATTGCAGGAAAGCTTTTCAATGAAGGCGAATACATAAATTTAGAGAGAAAAGAGGAGGACTAATACATGAAACAATCAGTAAATATTCAAGATCAGTTTCTTAATCAATTACGGAAAGATGGTACGTATGTGACGGTATTTTTATTAAACGGGTTCCAGATTAGAGGACAAGTAAAAGGGTTCGATAATTTTACCGTTTTATTTGAATCAGAGGGCAAACAGCAGTTAGTCTATAAACATGCGATTTCTACATTCGCTCCACAGCGTAATGTTCAGATTGATTACGAAGTGAAGGAATAATCATATATATGAATGTGAAAAACAGGTTTCGCTTATTGCGACCTGTTTTTTTGTATGTACGGTACGTTTCTTTTTCAAAGAATCGATAATTTTACGTACCTGTTTTGAATATATATAAGGGACGGATTATTTTCCGGGAAACCGCAGGAAATGACAATCCCACATAAATAATTGGTGGATGGGAATGAAACTTGTCGTAAAAAACCTCTTAGGAAAAAATCCTGTCAGAATAAGTCGCCGTTAGAAAAGGAATATGGCTAATTAAACTGAAATCTTTGGTATTCACAAAAAGAAATAATGAATTTTCCGATGGGGAAGTTTTGGCTATGTTACATATGCCTATTACCATCATAAATCTAATGGAAATTGTGGAGTAAGGGGTCCAAGATGGAGAGGTGAATGCATTGGAACAACCGATCCGTATGAAAAATAACGGGCAAATTAATATTGTGTTTAATGCGGAAAACAGAAAAGCGCTACAAAAGGATCTGCCGATAAAAGAAATTTTGGTGCAAGAAATCCCCCACCAGCATGTAGCGTTGAAAGAGATTGAAGATGACCTGAAATCGCTGGTCGGAATGGAAGAAATGAAACGGATGATAAAAGAAATATATGCCTGGATTTACATCAATAAACAACGTGAGGAAAAGGGGCTGAAGACAGGCCGGCAAGCGCTGCATATGATGTTTAAAGGAAATCCCGGAACTGGGAAAACAACGGTTGCACGTTTAATAGGTAAGTTGTTTCAAAAAATGAATGTACTATCGAAAGGGCATTTAATTGAAGCGGAGAGGGCAGATTTGGTCGGGGAATACATTGGTCATACTGCCCAAAAGACAAGGGATTTAATTAAAAAGGCCATTGGCGGGATCTTATTTATTGATGAAGCCTATTCCTTGGGAAGGGGCGGCGAAAAGGATTTTGGTAAAGAAGCCATAGATACGCTTGTCAAGCATATGGAGGATCGTCAACACGAATTCATTTTGATCCTTGCTGGATATTCAAGGGAAATGGATTATTTCCTTAGCCTAAATCCTGGGCTACATTCCAGGTTCCCGCTTGTTGTTGACTTTCCGGATTATACGATTGATCAGTTAATGGAAATAGCCGATCGGATGCTGCAGGAAAGGGAATATCTAATGAATCGGGAGGCCGAAAGGAAATTAAAAGAACATTTAATCATATTACGTTCATTCCGGGGGCCTATTTCATTTTCTAACGGACGTTATATCCGAAATGTTCTTGAAAAGTCGATCAGGGCACAGGCGATGCGGCTTTTACTGGAGGATTCGTTTGAAAAAGCCGATTTACTGACCCTAACCAGCCAAGATTTGATTTTTGAGGATGATGAGAAAGAATGACATGGAAAAGCCCACCAAAATGGCGGGCTTTTCAAATTTATGTTTTAGGCACCCATTTTTTATTAGGGAGATGCCAATTATTAGTGTAAGAAAGGACTCGCAATATCGTAATGACAGCGAAGAGCGAATAAAGCTGCCAAGACTGGGATAATACACCACTGCCTAAAACCAAGCCTGTTATGATGGCCCATACTACGTAGATTTCTTTTCTGAAGACCAATGGCTTTCTTCCGGCCAGTACGTCACGAAGTATCCCGCCTCCGCACCCGGTTAATGCCGCAGATACAATGATGGCACTCATTGGATGATTAAGTTCCACTGCATACATCGCGCCTTGGATGGCAAAGGCAGAAAGGCCAATGGCATCACTGAGGTTTCCCCATCTTTTCCAGTGTCTTGAAAGGTTTGTAGGGAATACAAAAACGATGGTGATGGATACTATAGCGATGGCAAAATAGAAACTTTGATCCCATAATGTTGAAACGGGGACACCAATCAGCAGGTTCCGAATTGCCCCTCCGCCAAAAGCGGTTATGATTCCTAAAATATAAACTCCTAAAATATCATACTCTTCTTCCATGGCAATGATGGTTCCGCTAATGGCGAATGCAATCGTACCTATTATGCTTAATACTTCCCATGTCATATGAATTCCCTCTATGTCTTTTCGATTTTGATGGTAAAGTCAAATTTGATTTTAGCATGTTATCGGAATTTTTAAAACGGTAAAAGCTTTGTTTTTAGGAAATTTTTATATAGTCAATTTTTTTGTTATGATTAACTGAAATCTTCAAGAAGGTGGTGCATGATTTGGAAGAATCATCAAAGGAAACGGCCGTGTTGATTGGGTGTCAAACAACAGAGCCTACTGAACGTTTTGAATATTCACTCGATGAGCTGGCTTCATTGGCGAAGACGGCGAATGGTGAGGTGTTAATGACCATCACCCAGAAAAGGGAAAGCGTCGATCCAGCTACATATATAGGAAAAGGAAAAGTGGAGGAGCTTCGAAATCTGGAAGAGGAACTTGAGCCGGATTTATTTATCTTTAATGATGAACTATCCCCGAGCCAGATTCGGAACCTTTCGAAACAATTGGAGGCAAGGATCATTGACCGGACACAGCTTATATTAGATATATTTGCTCAGCGGGCGCGTTCCAGGGAAGGGAAGCTGCAGGTTGAACTTGCTCAGCTCCAATATTTATTACCGCGTTTGGTCGGACAGGGAACCGCAATGTCCAGGCTTGGAGGCGGTATCGGAACCAGGGGCCCTGGAGAAACGAAGCTGGAAAGCGACCGTCGCCACATTCGTGGGAAAATAGATGAAATCAAGCAACAATTAAGTGGCATTGTCAAGCATCGTGAACGCTATCGTGATAGAAGGAAACGTAATAAGACCTTTCAAATTGCCCTTGTGGGATACACGAATGCAGGTAAATCGACGCTGTTCAACCGTTTGACGGAGGCGGATTCATTCGAAGAGAACCAGTTGTTCGCTACACTGGATCCCATGACACGAAAAGCCATTCTTCCCAGCGGATTTACCGTGCTGCTGACGGATACGGTAGGATTCATTCAAGATTTGCCGACATCTTTAATCGCCGCATTCCGCTCGACTCTAGAAGAGGTGAAAGAAGCTGACCTGTTGCTCCATGTGGTCGATTCCTCAAGTACAGATTACTTTAATCATCAGAAAACGGTGCAGGATTTGCTAAATGACTTAGAAGTCCCTTCCATTCCACAGCTAACATTGTATAATAAGAAAGATCGGATTCATGCTGATTTTGTAAGGTCATCCAGTCATGCTTCATTAATGATCAGTGCCTATGAACAATCGGACTTGAATCAAATCATGGAAGAAATTGAAAAATACGTGATTGAAGAAATGGTCCCGTATTATGTTTTCCTGCCATCGAGTGAGGGTAAACTATTATCACAGCTGAAAAATGAAACCATATTGCGCACTCTCTTCTTTAATGAAGAATCGGAAAGATATGAATGCAAAGGTTTTTGTCTAGCTGATCATCCATTAACCGGGCAGCTTGAGAAATATTCATTATAAAGGGGAAGTTTAATGTATCAGCAGTTAACAAATGGAGAAGTGTTGAAAAACATTGCCCAGGAAGTGGAAGCAATGATTTCTCCGTTACATAAGCAAGTGGACGAACGAATTGAAGAAAATCAATTTCGTGTATTACAAAGTTATCAAGCACATAGGGTGAGTGATTCCCATTTCATCCCGACAACAGGGTATGGATATGATGATATGGGCCGCGATACGCTTGAATTGATATATGCAGATGTTTTTGGTGCGGAAGCTGGATTGGTGCGCCCGCAAATTATTTCAGGCACACACGCCATCTCCACTGCCCTGTTCGGCATATTGCGCCCGGGTGATGAATTGTTATACATAACTGGAAAGCCGTATGATACTTTGGAAGAGATTGTCGGTATCAGGGGATCGGGTATCGGATCTTTGCGCGATTTTCAAATCAGCTATAAGGCCGTTCCATTAGAGGAAGCGGGATCCGTTGATTTCGACGCCGTTAAACAAGCCATTCAACCAAATACTAAGATGATCGGTATACAACGGTCAAAAGGGTATGCTACACGCCCTTCCTTTACGATTGAAGAGATTAAGGAAATGATTTCCTTTGTTAAAGCCATTAATCCGGAAATCGTCGTGTTCGTGGACAATTGCTATGGAGAGTTTGTTGAAACACTAGAACCATGTCATGTCGGAGCAGATTTAATGGCTGGTTCACTGATTAAAAACCCAGGTGGCGGGATAGTGAAAACCGGTGGATATATTGTTGGTAAAAAGGGCCTTGTTGAAGCGTGCTCTTATCGATTAACATCACCTGGAATAGGGGCTGAAGCAGGTGCTTCCCTTTATAGTCTGCAGGAAATGTACCAAGGTTTCTTCCTTGCACCGCATGTCGTGGGCCAAGCTGTAAAAGGAGCCATGTTCACAGCTGCGTTTTTAGAAAAAATCGGTATGAATACATATCCTAAATGGGATGCGAAGCGTACAGATTTGATTCAATCTGTTCAATTTGATGACCGGGATAAAATGGTTGCCTTCTGTCAAGCCATCCAATATGCATCGCCAATCAATTCGCACGTGACACCATATCCTGCATATATGCCAGGATATGAAGACGATGTAATCATGGCTGCGGGCACCTTTATACAGGGAGCCAGCATTGAACTGACGGCAGATGGTCCAACAAGGGCTCCGTATGTTGCCTACGTTCAAGGCGGCTTGACCTATGCCCATGTTAAAATAGCAGTATTGACCGCTGTGAATGCATTGATGGATAAAAAACTGATTCAACTGTAAAAGAAAATATGTAATTTACGTAATGGGAGTCCAAATCAATGGATTCCTGCCATAAACAATAGTCGTAATATTTGAGTAGTTACAAATCATTTAACTCTTCTGAAAAAAATGACGTCATAAAATGTAACATCATATTGACATGTTTAATAACATGGTATATGATTATTTTAAGATAAACAAAGGAGGATGCTAAGAATGAGCGGCAACAACATTCGGCGTTCTATGCCTCTTTTTTCCATCGGAATCGTCATGCAGCTAACTGAGTTGTCTGCACGCCAAATTCGGTATTACGAAGAGCATCAACTTATTACTCCTATGAGAACAGATGGAAATCGTCGGGTTTTTTCTTTAAACGATATCGATCGACTGCTTGAGATTAAAGACTTAATCGAACAAGGAGTCAATCTGGCCGGCATAAAAAAAATTTTCACTGTAAAGGAACAGAATTTACCTACCCAAGATTTAGAACAAGCGGAAAAAATAAGACGTGACCTTAGTGATGAGGAGCTTCGCAAGCTTCTGCGTGCCGAGCTTTTACAAGGAAGTAAGCATCGAACATCTCTTCGACAAGGGGATATGTCTCGTTTTTTTCAATAAAAAATATGATTTTATGAATGATTATTAGGGGGAATAAAAATTGGCAAAATTCACACGTGAAGACATCACTCGTTTAGCGAAAGAAGAAAATGTTAAGTACATTCGTTTACAGTTTACCGACATTTTAGGGACGATTAAAAACGTTGAAATCCCAGTCAGTCAATTGGAAAAAGCACTTGATAATAAAATGATGTTTGACGGATCTTCCATTGAAGGCTTCGTCCGTATCGAAGAGTCTGATATGTACCTATTTCCTGATTTAAATACATGGGTTATCTTCCCTTGGACTTCCGAAAAAGGTAAAGTCGCACGTTTGATCTGTGATATTTACAATACGGATGGAACACCTTTTGATGGGGATCCCCGTGCTAATCTAAAACGTGTTCTTGCAGAAGCAAGAGAAATGGGCTTCACAGATTTCAATCTTGGACCTGAGCCTGAATTCTTCTTATTCAAACTGGACGCAGCAGGCGAGCCTACTCTAGAATTGAATGATAAAGGCGGATACTTTGACCTTGCACCTACTGACCTAGGAGAAAACTGCCGTCGTGATATCGTTCTTGAGCTTGAAGAAATGGGATTTGAAATTGAAGCATCCCACCATGAAGTAGCTCCAGGACAACATGAAATTGACTTTAAATATGCGGATGCAATCTCAGCATGTGATAACATCCAAACATTTAAATTGGTCGTAAAGACGATTGCCCGTAAACATGGTTTACACGCAACTTTCATGCCAAAGCCATTGTTCGGTGTTAATGGATCTGGTATGCACTGTAACGTTTCATTATTCAAAGGAAACCAAAATGCATTTTATGATACAGAAGGAAAATTGGAATTAAGTAAAACAGCTGAGCAATTTATCGCAGGTATCATTAAGCATGCTCCAAGCTTCACTGCGGTAACAAACCCTACTGTTAACTCATATAAACGTCTAGTTCCTGGTTACGAAGCTCCTTGTTATGTTGCATGGTCCGCTAAAAACCGCAGCCCATTAATTCGTATCCCAGCTTCACGCGGAGTGAGTACTCGCGTAGAGGTACGTAGTGTCGATCCAGCAGCAAACCCATACCTGGCACTTGCTGTTTTACTGAAAGCTGGACTTGACGGCATCAAAAACGACTTGACTCCTCCAGCTCCAGTTGATCGCAACATCTATGTTATGAATAAAGAAGAACGTGAAGAAGTAGGCATCGTTGATCTTCCAGCTACTTTATATGCTGCATTGGAGAAATTAAAAGCTGATGAAGTCATCAAATCAGCACTCGGTGAACACTTACTTGAACACTTCATCGAAGCAAAAGAAATCGAGTGGGATATGTTCCGTACACAAGTTCACCCATGGGAACGCGAACAATATATGTCAATGTATTAATAGTTTCAAAGCCTTGGTATTACTGAGTTTCTCAGTTACCAAGGCTTTTTTTATTTTTATAAAATGAAAGGGAACGGGATGGCTGACCACATTTTGACCACATTTCAAACTATTTCATATTCAACTGGGGATAATCCATGTAATTTGAATATCCGTCCACACTTTTTTCTTCGAGTTTTTTTGATACGTGAGCATAGACATCTGCTGTTGTTTGAATGGATTTATGTCCTAAACGTTCCTGCACATCTTTTAAACTGGCTCCAGATTCAAGAAGTAAAACGGCGTGGGAATGTCGTAAACCGTGGATGGTTATATGTTTTGTGATTCCGGCTTTTCTACAGATGCGATTAAATGCTCTGTGTAAGGTGGATTTTGAATAGGGGAGGCCATTCCCTCGTTCGAAAACAAGAGTTGTTTCTCTATGATATCTATCTGCCAATTTCAACTTTATTTCCTTTTGCTTAATGACATGAGGTGTTAACAGAGCGGCAAGGCTTTCGTCGATTAAAATTTTTCTATACGATGTCTGATGCGGTTAGAAGATAACTCGACTGACGATGATGACGGATCCATAAAGAATGATTTAGTTGCGGTCTACGATGAATTAGAAACGCCAAAAGGTGAAATTACCGTTATACCTACAGGGTTTACAGAATTAGATCGAATGACAGCCGGATTACAAAAACAAGACCTTATTGTAATCGCTGCCCGGCCATCTGTAGGAAAAACGGCATTTGCTTTGAACATTGCTGAGGAAGTAGCAAAACAGAAGAATCACGCAGTCGCAATCTTCTCCCTTGAAATGGGTAGAAAACAATTGTTAAAAAGAATGATTTCGAGCAACGGTAGAATCAATGCACAGCATATCCGAACGAGTAACCTTGTTGATAAGGATTGGGGAAAGCTAACGGGCGCAATACCATCATTCCTGGTCAAATTAAACTAAAGAAATTTGAACATCTTGAAACACACGAGCTCCCTCCGCATTGGCAAGACATAATAAAACAGAGAGCCCATTAAACAAGTTTAAGTCTGGCGAAATAATTTTAATAACAATAGAACTAATGTACCTCAATAATTGGACTATTTTCCTTAAATTTAGGAAAGATAATTTTGAGGTGAAGCTATTATGAAAGTGCTAACTTTATGGATTATTTCCATTACGATTTTGTTTTTTGGTTCAATTCAGGGATACGCTCAACCTAAAGAATGTCCTGTGTTAAGTAACTTAGAAAAAACATCCATCAAGGATAGAAACGAGGTAATTGAAGCATTAAATACTTTAATCCTAAAAACTTATGGAACTGGAATAGACGATTTTCCTGACATATATACTAAATGGAATGTAGTAACGGCCAAACCTTTTCCTAAAACAGTTGGTATTAAAGAAGAAGAAGCCTATTTTGGAATGGCAAAGACCTTTTGTGGTAAAGAAATTGCTGAGAAATCATGGCTTGTACGTTTAGATTTCTCAAAAGCACCTGGGGCTAACTTAGCCCAAGGTCAAATATTTTTAGCAAAAAGTAAAGAAAAGGGATGGTTTGTTTGGTTTCAATACCATTAAACTACTATTCCATATTTAACTAATGAGGCGTTAGTTGAAGAACCATTAATTGATTTTATAGCAAAGGACATATCTTAGTTACTCCGTTAAAGGGCGCTATTCCGAAGTAATCATAAAAGTCCATTTTCTTATTTTTAATGTTATTGAGAGAATGGGCTTTTTATATTTTTTCATAATCCAAAATAGCGCTTAAAATAGGTGCAAAATAACTCCTAAAGTGACACATGTAAATATAAGCATCCGAAAAAACTTGGACAGGTTACACTTAGTTGGACAATAAAAATAAGGGCATGTAGAATCATACACAATAAGTGAGGAGAATCTACTA